>JBGPHB010000175.1:0-7566 GCA_041484155.1 Bryobacteraceae bacterium | reverse complement strand
CGGGCCAACCCCGGACGACGATCTGATTCGCTTGCGAAATTCCTATGACGGACCGTTCGTTCAAGACGACTGGAAAATCTCGAAGCACGTCACGTTGAACCTGGGCCTGCGCTGGGACTATGACTCCCGGTTCCCCAATCGCACGAACTTTTCTCCGCGGCTGGGCGTGGCCTGGTCGGCGGACTCCAGGACTGTCATCAGCGCCAGTTGGGGGATGTTCTACGATAACTTCCGGTTGGGGCTGGCACGCGACGTCCCCGGCTTCGGCGGCGCGAATCTCTTCAGGAACCAAACCATCTCGTTCCCCCGGCTGTTCTACGGCGATCCCACCACGCTGGCCCGCTTCAACGGAGTATGTCCGTCGACCAGCCTGACCGACGCCCAGATCGCGGCGGTGGGAGCCACGTGCACGGTTGCAGGCCCTTCCTTTTTATGGAGTGGACCATTTGAATGCAGTGGTGGCGCCGGGCCATGCGCCGATCCCGGCCAATTCCGTGGTGAGTCTGGACAATGTCCAGGCGTTGACGGGACTCAGCCCCCAGCAGTTCACCGACGCCGCCAGCGCGTCAACAGGCCACCAGCCGGGGTTTTTCTTCTGGGGCGGGTTCGGCCACCTGACGATGAACTTCCTGGTTCCCCGCATCTTCTTAATCCCATCACGGTGGACCCGGGCTTCAAGACGCCGCACACCAGCGCCTTCCATCTCGGCGTGCAAAGAGAGATCACCAGCAATATCGTGATTCAGGCGGACTATCACCATCGCGACATACGCGACATGCTTGGCGTCCGGACCACGAATCTGGCCTTCGACGCCCGCATGCCGGGCCTCGCCGGCAAACTTCAGCCGGGCACTGGAGACAGGCCCATCCTCAGTTACGGGCCTTGGTACCAGGGACGATATGACGCGATCAGCCTTGGAGTCCGAAAGCGCATGAGCAAGCGCTTCACCATGGAGGCCCATTACACCTGGACCAACGCCGTCGACAACGCATTCAACTCGAGCTTCGTAAGCGAGGTGCAGACCGGCCTGGGGGCAGGGTCGTTGGCGGTCAAGGGGCCTACGGACAGCTTTGTCGGCGTCCCGAGCGTGGTCGTCGATCCAGTGACCGGCCAGAGCAACGCAAATGGTCCGTTCATCGCCAGCAACGGCAACCCAGTGCCTCGGGCAGGGAAGTTCTACAACGGCGCAGACCTTGACCGTGGCCCTTCGGACCTGGCTCTCAGTCATACCCTGCTCCTGGATGGGATCGTGCGGCTCCCCTGGCGGTTTGAGGTCAGCGGCATCTTTCGGGCGCAGAGCGGGTTCCATTTTACGGCGTCCTTACCGACACCGGTCGACGTCGACGGAGACGGCCTTCTGAACGGCGTGGACTTCCTGGCCGGCCGCAACCACTTCCTGGCACCGGGCAACGCCAACCTGGACCTGCGTTTCTCCAAGAGATTTGTTGTTCGGGAGAGTGTTCACGTTCAAGTCATCTTCGAGTCTTTCAACCTGCTGAATCGTGCGAATCCCGCCGCGGTGGAACAGTTTCAGAACATATCCACGCCGCTAGGCAAGCCATTGCAGTACCTCCCTGGACGCGAAGGACAGGCGGGGCTGCGAATCGAGTTCTAGCGGCATGCGCACCCACGAGCTGACCCTGACGCTTTTTGGCAGGACCGGACATCTTCGGCTCAGCGTGGGACTCCTAGGCCTGGCCGTAATCCTCATCCTGGCGATCCTGCTCGCGGTCGCGGTGGTTCTCGCTGTGATTGCCCGCCGCCGGGCGAGGGAGGCACAGCGTGCCCAGGAGGAACTCAACCAACTCAACGCGGACCTGGAGCGCCACGTGGCGGAGCGAACACAGCAGCTCCAGGACGCCAACAAACAGTTGGAATCGTTTTCCTACTCTGTCGCGCATGACCTGAAGGCGCCACTGCGGGCGATCGGTGGTTTCTCCAAAATCTTGATGGAGGATTGCCCCTCCCAGCTCGATGAAGAAGCCCAGCGTTACCTTCAGTCCATCGTGGGCGGGGCGCAAAGGATGGGGAAGTTAATCGAAGATCTCTTGGCGTTCTCCCGGCAAGGGCGCAAGGAGATGACGCCATCCGATATCGACATGGACGAGCTGGCGAAGTCCGTATTCGAGGAGCTCCGGAGCGCCACCCCGGAGCGCAAGCTCGAATGCCGGCTGCAACCCCTTAGTCCCGCCCGAGGCGATCGGGCCATGATCCGCCAGGTCTGGGTGAATCTGTTGTCCAATGCGATCAAGTTCACCGGGCCTAAGGATATCGCGTCGATTGAGGTCGGCTGTTCGCCGAACGGGGCCGATCAAAACACTTACTACGTAAAAGACAACGGCGCGGGGTTCGACATGGAATACGCCGGCAAGCTGTTCGGAGTCTTCCAGAGACTCCACTCCGGGCAGGAGTTCGAAGGAACCGGCGTCGGGCTTGCCATTGTCCAGCGGGTTGTGCAGCGGCACGGCGGGCGGGTCTGGGCCGAGGGAAAAGTCAACCAGGGCGCGACATTTCACTTCACGCTCCCGGCGGAAGGAAACCATCATGAATCCCAATGAACTTCACGTGCTTCTCGTCGAAGATAACCCTGACGATGTCGCGCTGACGCTCAGGACGCTAAAGAAGCACCACTTCATCAATACCATCCACGTGGCCAACGACGGCGTGGCGGCACTGGAACATATTTTCGGCGCCACTGCCGGCGCGCCATGTATCCCGCGGATGATCCTGCTGGATTTGAAGCTTCCCAAGGTCGACGGCCTGGAGGTCTTGCGCGCGCTGAAGGCGGACGAACGCACGAAAACGATTCCCGTGGTGGTGCTGACATCTTCCGGCGAGGATCGGGACCTGGCGGAATGCTATAAGCTTGGCGTGAACAGTTACATCGTCAAGCCCGTGGAATTTGACGACTTCACACGTTCTGTATCGGAGCTGGGTGAGTATTGGCTGCGGCTGAACAAAACACCCGAGTAGACCCGATCTCGTATGCTGTGAACCCGCCTCCGGAGTTTCTCAGTCTCAACAGAACCCCGCCCTGACGGGCGGGGCTTTGCGGGTTTGCGCCCGTCCACGGCATTCATCAACCACACCGGAAAGCCCCGCCCGTTAGGGCGGGGTTCGGCGGGTTGGTTACCCGCCCGGTACTGCGCGATTTCCAATCGCGCGCAGGTTGCCAACCCGCAAAAGTGCGTGCGCCGCGGTCAATGGCGAACGACGCGGCGGACGATCGTGCGACCTGCCTCTAGAAGCGCCGCGTCTCCCAGATGGAGCGGATTCACGGAGTCGAGAGTGAGGCGGTCGATGTCCCACAAACCAATACTTGCCCATTTCGAATCATAGTAAGACCACCAGGACACACCGGCCCATTTAGCCCGCTGATAAATGCGCCGCGCCCAGGCCCGGGTGCATGTGTAGTCGCGACTCACCACCTCGGAAGGGCGCAATCGTAGCGCACGCAACCGCGCTGGGTCATCCAGACTGCAAACCTTCACATCTTCCGCGAGCCGGTAACGCGCGATGGCTCGGGCGCTTCCGGGAAGAACGGGACTGCCTTTCAAGAGAGCTGGTGTCCATTCGGGAAATCGTCCGAAGGCTTCGGCGATTGCGCCCGCGGCGGCATCGCTCATGTACAAGACCGAATAGGTCTCCGCGTTATCCAGGCGTCCGCCGCCTTGCGGTGGTATGTAGAGCGCCCCGCCAGGTTCGTCTTCCGCGGAAGTCGCCAGATACGGAAACACGCGATAGAGAGTCGGCACGCGTGCTAGGCGTAGGCGCCCGCGGCGATTCCATCAATGGCGCGAATCACGGGCGCGGCGCCCTCCAATGCCAATACGTCGATCGGCCGCGCCCCGCCGAGCAGCGGTTCCGAACCTACCAACCACATCGCCGCCGCTTCCCGTTCATAGACCCGCAGGATGCGCGTGAGCACGTCGTGAAGGTCCAGGATGCGACGTCCCATTTCACTGCTGATCGCCTCCGTCCCTGCGGACCACCGCGAGACTTGGGCGCGATCCGCCCCGAGCAGGCGGGCCGCCGCATTCGTTCCGAGCGCCTCGACGACGCGCGCCAAAAGAGGCGTCACATCAGCTAATGCTTCCGCGGGTTGCCGCAGGACTACCGTCGTCGCGATCGGCGTCCAGGCGTTACGCTGGCGCTTTACTTGTGCCATGACCTCAGTATACATCATTTACTCAACACAGGTTGTTGAGTGAATGACGGGTGACAAGCTGAAGCATGTCCCACTTGCGACCTGGATGCCTAGGCATCGTGGTATGCTGTTCCAGCGCTAAATGCCTCGGCGGATCGTACTCCCTCGCATCTGTATCGCCCTCGGATTTCCGGAGGTCGACGCTTTGCTTGCTCACGCACGCTCGGAATACGACGCCGGTGAGCGCTTCTTCGAGTTCCGCCTCGATTACCTGCCCTCGCCGGAGCAGGGCATCGCCGCGATGCGTAAGTTTCTGGGGCGCCACTCCGACTGCACCATCCTCGCCACCTGCCGCCGGCATCAGAACCACGGCCGATACAACGGCAGCATCGAGGAACAGGTGCAGATCCTGGACGCCGCTATCAAGGCCGGAGCCAAGGCCGTGGACATGGAAATCGAGAGCGCGGAAAATTGCGTTGAACGCCTTGAGATTTTGCGCTCGCGCGCCTACCTGCTACTCTCCTATCACAATTACGGCGGCACGCCGCCGCTCGAATCGATTCTGCGCCGCATGACGCGCATCTCGGCGGACGCCTATAAAGTGGTGACCACCGCAAAGAAACCTTCGGACAACTACCGAATTCTGGCGCTGGCGCGGACCCATCCCAAGACTCCCACCGTGGTGCTGGCGATGGGGGAACCGGGATTTCCCACACGCGTGCTCTCCACGGCCTTCGGCGGCCTGTACACCTATGCGGCGCCCAACGCCACCGAAGGAACCGCGGCGGGGCAGGTAAGCGCGCGGCAGCTTCGGCATCTCTATCGCGTGGAAAAATTCACGCGCGATGCTCATATCTACGGCGTGATCGCCGACCCGGTGCGGCATTCGATCTCGCCGGTGGTCCACAATCGCGCGTTTCAGGCGCGCCGGACCGACGCCGTGTACCTGCCGTTTCTGGTGAAACCCACGCAGCTCAAGGATTTTCTCGTGCTCGCCGATAAACTGCCGCTGGCGGGCTTCAGCGTCACCATTCCTCACAAGCAAAAAATCCTGCGCTATCTGGACGTGGTGGACCCGCTGGCCCGCCGCATTGGTGCGGTGAACACGGCTTGGAAAAGGGCAGGGAAATGGCGCGGGACCAACACCGACGCCGAGGGTGTAACGGTGCCGCTCCAGCGTCACATGCGGCTTGGGAAGGCATCGGTACTGGTGGTCGGTAACGGCGGTGCGGCCCGCGGAGCGGCTTTCGCCGCGGCGACGTGCGGAGCACGGCTGGCCATCACCGGCCGCAACCTGGATCGCGTGCGCGCATTAGCCAAGGCATGTGATGCGGAGCCCCTTTCGCGCGAACAGGCGGAGGCCCGGATGTTCGACGTGCTCATCCACGCCACGCCCCTCGGGATGTTCCCGCGCGTCGATCAGTGTTTCTTCGCGGATCGGATCCCCGCCAAGCTGGTGCTCGACATGGTCTACAATCCGCATGAAACACTGCTGCTGCGAATGGCCAAGGACCGCGGCTCGACCGTGATCCCGGGTCTGGAGATGTTTCTGGAACAGGCTGCGAAGCAGTTCGAGATTTGGACCGGCGAGAGCGCCCCGCGGGCGGTAATGGAAAAGGCCGCCATTGAGGCGCTGGCTTCCTCTCTAGCCGCGGGCGCATAATGTCCTCATGGATGTTACGCGTCGAACACTCGCCCGCATGCTGGCCGCTACCGCCGTGGTCCCGGTAGAAGCGGTGGCACAAACAGATTCCGACGAACCCTTGAAGGCCGCACGCCAGGATCTGAGGAACCAGGCACAGCAGCTCGCCAAATTCCCGTTGCCGATGGCTACGGAACCGGCGTTTCGTTTCAAACCCTGATATTATGCCGAACTTCTCCGACGACATCTTCTTCGCGACCATCGGCGAGCTCGGCGCCAAGCTGCGCGCCCGGGTGTTTTCGGCAGTGGAGCTGACGCGCGCCTTCTGCGACCGCCTGGAAAGCCTTGGGCCGCGTCACAACGCGCTGGCGCTTTCTCTGCGGGAGCAGGCGATTCGCAAAGCGCGCGATTCCGATGATGAATTCAAGCACGATCGTGTGCATGGCCCACTCGAGGGCATTCCCTTCGGCGCCAAGGATCTTCTGGCCGTAAAGGGCCAGCCCACAACCTGGGGCGCAAAACCCTACGCTGGCCAGGTGTTCGACGAAGACGCCTACGTCCTTAAGAGGTTAGACAAAGCCCGGGCCATTCTGATTGGCAAGCTGTCGATGGTGGAGCTGGCCGGAGGAGGGGGCTATGAATTTCCCGCGGCGTCGCTCACCGGCCCAGGGTTGAATCCGTGGGATCGCTCGCGCTGGTCCGGCGGTTCGTCGAGCGGCTCGGCTGCGGCCACGGCGGCGGGCATGGTGACTTTTGCACTAGGCTCGGAGACCTCAGGATCGATTCTTACACCGAGCGCCTTCTGCGGCACAACCGGTCTTCGGCCGACTTACGGCCTGGTGAGCCGGAGCGGCGCGATGGCGCTCTCCTGGACTATGGACAAAATCGGGCCGATCTGCCGTTCGGCGGAGGATTGCGGGCTGGTGCTGCAAGTCATCGCAGGCGGGGACAGCCAGGACCCAGGCTCGGCCGGCAAGGGGTTCAACTATTCCCCTCGGTATGCTCGAAAGCTACCAGATTTTACGATAGGTTATGCTCCGATAGATTTTGAAGAATGGGCGGCTCCCGCGGCCCGTGCCGACTTCCAAACCGCCCTGGGCGTGGTGAAGTCGATGGGCGCAAAAATGCGCGAGGTGCAGATCCCCGAGTTTCCGTATTCGGCCCTGACCGGGACCATCATCGTCGCCGAAGCCGCCACGATTTTCGAGGACCTGATTCGCAGTGGGAAGGTAGACCAACTGGCCGACCGCCACCAGATCGCCGGCCTTAAAGCAGGACTCGAAATTCCAGCAACGGACTACCTGAAGGCAATGCGGATCCGCACGCTGGTTCAGGAGGCGTTCCGGAATCTATTCCTCGACGTAGACGTTCTGCTGACTCCCGCCCGGCTCGGCCCGGCATCGAAGATCACCGAGTCGCTGAGCCGGGGACCCGAACTGGGGCAGCCCCAACCCAAGTCGAGGGGCCTGAGCGGTTTGATTCCCGCGGGCAACCTGGCGGGCCTGCCCGCGCTGTCGCTCCCGTGCGGCTTCGCGGACAAGATGCCAATCGCGATCTCATTGGTAGGCCGGCCTTTCGCAGAGAATCACCTGCTCACGCTCGGCCGCGCCTTCCAGAGCCAAACCGACTGGCACCGCCGCCGCCCGCCGGTGTAGACTAATGCGCTTCTGATGCGGTCAGCGTTTCTCCAGATGCGCGAAAGGGGACTGGCTCGAATTTCGCCGGTTTTGCGCACTGTGCCGGTGGACCCGAGGTCGGGGGGGGCCGACCCGGTGGT
>JBGPHB010000174.1:0-7574 GCA_041484155.1 Bryobacteraceae bacterium | reverse complement strand
GTAAAACATCCCCCAACTGGCGCTGATGACGGTCCTGGAGTCCGCCGACCAGGCCACGCCGAGGCGCGGAGAAAAGTTCGCGCGATTGGGGAATCGCGAATCATAGTCCCAGCGCAGGCCCAGGTTCAGCGTCACGTGCTTCAAGATCCTCCAGTCGTCTTGAACGAACAGGCCGTCATAGGAATTGCGCAGCCGAATCTGGTCGTCGTCCGGGGTAGGCCCGGCCACGCTTCTCAGTACGTAGACCCCCGAATCGACCGGCCCAAACTGGGCGAAGTCAGAGGTCGTGGCGAACAGTTGGTTCAGAAGGTTTCTGGATTCCACACCGTTCACGCGCGTCTGCTGGAAGTCCCACCCAAGCTTGAGGTCGTGCGCTCCCACAACCTTGTCCAGGTTCGCGCCCGTGGAGATGTAGTGTTGATCGAGATGTAAAGGCGTTGAGCCGGACCCGAATTGCACCTGCCCCAGATCGCCCGTCAGACGGCCCGTGGTCAGGCCGCTGAACAGATTGAATAGCGTTGCGGATGGGCTAGCCTCCGGGTGCGCCGGTCTTTGAACCAGTGGTTCCCCCCGGTACTGAACGTAGGCGTGGAGTAGAAATGGGTTGCTCTGGTTGCCGAGAGTTGCCGTATCGTGCAAGCCCCACATCAGATACCTCGCATCCAGGTCGGTTCTTGTGGAAGGAAGACTGGTCGCCCGCGAAAGCGGCAAGAAGTTCGTCACGTGGCTATTGGTCAGGTTCATCTGTTCCGTGACGCGGTGACGTCCCAGTTGCTGGTCGAGCTTGAGAAAGCTTCGGGTTTGAAAGATCTCGCTGTGTTGGTCAAAGGTCTCTTCGCGGCTTTGCAGGAAATCCGGAATGCCGGGTGGAAAGCTGAAGTTCAGTTGGCGCGTTTCACGGATGCGTTCCAGGGAACCGAAAAAGTAGACGCGGCCGGCGACGGCAGGCCCGCCCAGGTTCGCGCTGGGGTCCCAGCGCAGCAGAAACGGGGTGCTCCGGCCAGAAACATCGGAGGAATCGAGCACGCTATTGCGATGAAACCCGGAGGCTAGGCCGTGCCATTGGCTGGTCCCGCTCTTGCTTACGACGTTTACGACGCCGCCTGACCCGTGCCCGAATTCGGCTTTGTAACCCGAGGTGAGTACCTGAAATTCAAGGATTGAATCCTGGTCAAAGGGCGCCGAGGGTCCACCATCGACCGAGTTGTGGTTCGGCATCCCGTCGATCAGGAAGATCGCGTTACCGCCTCGCTCCCCCAGCATGGGCGTAGCGGCATCAGTCCCTTCGTCGACGCGCCGGTTGGCCGCAATGCCTGGCACCAATTGCATCAAGTCGAGGTAGTTTCGCCCATTAATCGGCATCTGCTCGATCTGCTGCGGCAGGATGGTGGCGCCGGAAGAAGAGACGCCCGTGTCGAGCAGCGGGGAATCCGCCGAAACAGTGATCTCCTCTTGCGCGGTGCTGATCGCCAGAACGACGTTGAAAACCAGAACACGATTCACCGTCACGATCAGCCCGTCGTACTGTTGCGTCGCAAAACCAGGCTTGGCCACGCGAAGGTTGTAGGACCCTGCCTGCAATCCCGGGACGCGATACGAGCCGGTGGCGTCGCTCGGGGTCTTCGCCTGCGACGGACCGCTCAGCGTCATCTGAGCGCCCTGGATGGCGAGGTCTTGGGGGTCCGTGACAGTCCCCTGAAGGATCGACGTCGTCTGGGCCGCAAGATGCGTGGGGATGAGCAGGCCAAGCAGTAACAGGAGCACAATCGTCCCAGACTCCCGTGGGACGAGTGGCTTATCGGCCAGTTCGACCGAAGTGTTAGCTCGTTGCTTATTCGCGTCTATTCGCGTTCATTCGTGGCCACTTAACTTAACCCGGACCAGCCGGAACCGACTCTTGCGAACGCTTGGCCATGCGTTCACATGAGTGTGAACGTGGCACGCAAGAGTGCGTGCGCCACGTCGCCGCCTAGAGCACCCGCAACGACTCTCGCGGGAACTCGATCACCCACTCCGTATGGTCGCGATGCTGTTCGTATTCCGGACGCGGCACGTCCACGGTAATGTCGCCGGAGAATTCCAGGCGCATCCACTGGGGCTTCTCGATGGCTCGCTTCAGCTCGGCGGGAATTTGGTTGGGGCCGGGGCGGCCGTTCCGGCCGGAAGCGCGGAGTTGCTCGGGACGGACACAAACCGTCACGCGGTCGCCTTTCAGTCTTCCAGGGAAATACGGGCCATCCAGCTCAAACTCTCCCATGCGGACCCGGCTGGTATTCCTCCCCGGATCGAGCGCGCGGATCTCCGCGGGCAGCAAGTTGAACGCACCCAGCAGGCGCGCCACTTCGACATTCGCCGGCTGGTCCAGAATCTTGCGCGGCGGTCCGCTTTGGACGATCCGCCCCTCGCGCAGGATGAGCATTTCCTCACCGAGCTCGAAGCACTCGTCCAGGTCGTGCGTCACTAAGAGCACGGGTGTCTTGAAATCGGCGCGCACCTGGCGCAGCACTTCGTACAATTCCGCCCGCAACGGAGCGTCCAGCCCCTGCGCGGGTTCGTCGAGCAACAGCACTTTTGGCCCGCCAATCAGCGCACGGGCGATGGAACAGCGCTGGCGCTGGCCTCCGGAGACCTCGTGCGGTCGGCGGCCGGCGGCGTCCCCCAGCCGGAACCGCTCCAGCATTTCGTTCACGCGCCGGTGACGCTCCAGGCGAGGCCGGCGTTCGGCGGCGAACTCGAGGTTTTCCCGCAGAGTCATGTGCGGGAATAGAGCGTAATTCTGGAAAACGTAGCCGCAGTGGCGAGCCTGCGGCGCCAGGTGCACATTGCTCGCGCCGTCGAACAGAATATCGTCGTCAAGCAGGATGCGCCCCTCATCCGGCCGTACGAATCCTGCGATGGAATCGAGTACCAGTGTCTTGCCCGAGCCGCTGGGTCCGAAGAACACGGTAACGCCAGCGGCGGCTTGAAACTCGAGATCGAGCGAGAATCCCGCCGAATCGGGGCGAGCAGAAAATGTTTTGCGGAGGCGCGCTCGAACCATGGTTCCCTGCCCTCAGCGGTGGCTGAAGCGATTGGCGACCGTCAGGATGATCAGCGCCACCGCGGAAATCACCAGCGTGAGCGTTCTCGCCACCGCGCCGTGATCGCTTTCGACCGCGTCGTATATCGCCAGCGCCAGCGTCTGCGTGCGCCCGGGAATGTTCCCCGCCACCATGAGGGTGGCGCCGAACTCGCCCAGCGCCTGGGCGAATGCGAGAGCGGTGGCGGCAAAGATGGACCGCCGCGCCAGGGGCAGCGTCACGCGCCAGAACAAACGCCATTCCGACGCTCCCAAATTGCGCGCCGCGCGTTCATAACTGCGGTCCACGCTTTCCAGCGCCGCCCGCGACGACTTCACCAGCAGCGGGAAAGAATGCAGTAACGCCGCCACCACCGCCGCCTTCCAGGTGAACACCAGGGGCGACCCAAACACCGCTTCCCACGCTTTCCCGAACGGGCTGGCCCGACCGATCAGCACCAGCAGATAGTAGCCGAGCACGGTCGGCGGAAGCACCAAAGGCAGGGTCACCGCCCCGTCCAATATTTCCTTTCCTCGAAACTCGCGGTTCGCCAAAATGTAGGCGATCCACAGACCCGCCGCGAGCGCGATCACTGTGGACACGACCGCCACGCGCAGGCTGAGCCAGAGCGGGAACCAGTCTATTGGCATGGAAGGTCCAATTATAGCGGTTCAAGCTACACGGAGGCAGACAGCGGGTCAGTTTGAATCGCAGCCAGAAAGTTCGTAGACACTTGGCCGTTGCCGCCATTCGCAAAGTTGTCCGCCATCTTGACCCACCATTCCTATCCGGGAATCCAGCGCAGCGTAAGCCGTCGGTGGACGTACAATATAGTCAGCCGAAAAAGGCAAACGGGGAATTCCGGTGAGGAGGTGGCGACATGGTTCGAATGGGTCCTTTGGCCATGGCACTGTGCGTTTTCTCGATGGTGGCGAGCGCCCAGGAAGACCCGCTGGCATGGTTTCCCCTCCAGGTTGGCAGCCACTGGGTGTATGAACACGAGTGGAAATCCGGTGACCGGAACCGCCCGGAGGTGGAACGCTGGACCACCGAGGAAGCCATCACCGCGTGGGTGACAATTCCGGAAGGCCTTGTGGTGCTGCGCGTAGTGAAGCAGCAGGGTAACGCTACCGAGCCAACCGTCACTAACCGGGTGATAGCGCCGAACGGCCAGTTGCGCTATGTACAACAACACGGCAATACCCACGACGCCCATTTGGTCGCGCGTGACCGCGAGCCTTACTTGGTCCATGGAAATTGTATCTATGCGATCGGCGGCGGCTGGGATGACCAGAGGCAAGAGCTTCGCCCGGAATACCGGAAGTATTTGAGCGAAACCGCCGTCTCACCCGATTTCTGTTTCCCTTTGCAGATGGGCCGCGAGTGGGGGAGCAATGATATCCCCTGGCGCGTCGAGCCGGCCCGTGAGGGTGTGGGCTCGTTCTTGCCCGCGGAGTATGCGGGAAGCATTCACATTTTTTCCAGTCATTTGGGCAGCGGCGGATGGGAAGATGTCTGGTTTCACAAAGGCGTCGGAGTCGTGGGGGAACACTACATCCACAACGGCACCTATGACGAGTACACTAAGACGCTTCTATCGTTCTTGCGTTAGCCCGGTCAAGCTCTTTTCGCTAGTGTGGAGGGAGCATGGTACGGTAGTGGATCTGATCGCTGCCTCCTATTGCATTCCAATACGTTCTGTGCCATAGTTCCTATTGACAGCCAATAGGAGTCTTCAATGCCTGAAAAGACTGACGTATGGCAGGGCACGCTGGCCCTGATGATTCTGAAGTCGCTCGAAACCATTGGCCCCCTGCACGGTTACGGCATCGCGCGCCGCATCGAACAGGTCAGTGGTGACCGGCTGGCTCTCAACTACGGCACCATCTATCCCGCGCTGCTCCGGCTGGAACAGGAAGGCTTCATCCAGTCTGAGTGGGGCGTTTCCGACAACAACCGCCGGGCGAAATACTACAGCCTGACGCGCGCCGGCCGCCGGCAGGTGGAAAAGGAAACGCGCAATTGGAAGCAGACCACCGCCATTCTCGACCGGTTCCTGGCGCCCGAGGAGAGCCAGTCATGAGGCGGCTGTGGTGGCGCCTTCGAAGCGCACTATCGAAGAAGAGCCGGGAGCAGGATCTTTCCGCGGAGTTAGACAGCCACTTTGCGCTGCACGTCGATGACAACGTACGCGCGGGAATGAGTCCGGACGAAGCCCGGCGGCAAGCCCGGTTGAAATTTGGGAGCCTGGACGCCGCGAAGGACCGGTATCGTGAGACGGGCGGTTTTCCGTTCCTCGAGAGCACTTTCAAAGACTTGCGGTACGGCTTGCGCGGGTTGCGCCGGTCACCGGGATTCGCCGCCTCGGCGGTTCTCTCCATGGGAGTGGGAATCGGCGCTGCTCTTGCAGTGTTCACCATAGCCGATCACCTTCTGCTGCGGCCGATGCCGTATCGCGAGCCGGATCGGCTGGTGATGTTGTGGGAGGCCAGTCGGGGGGCAAACCTTCACCACAATGTGGTTTCACCGGCGAACTATTTGGATTGGCGCGGGCAAAGCGAGTTGTTTGAAACCATCTCGGTTTTCCGCCAAGGGCGCGCCGTGTTGCGTGACGGTCCGCGATCCGAGGAGCGGATCGAGCAGCAAGCCAGTCCCGAATTGCTTGCGTCGTTGGGCGTTTCCCCAGTGAGAGGCCGCCTATTTGAGCCGGCGGAGCTGGGTATGGACGCCCAGTCGGAGCGTCCGATTCTGATTAGTTACGGACTCTGGCAATCGTGGTTTGGAGGCGCAGATTCCGCAATCGGGCGGAAAGTGGTGGTCAACGGAGCGCCTCGGGTGGTCACCGGCGTCATGCCCGCCGAGTTTTACTTTCAGGATCGCAGAGTGGACCTGTGGGAACCGCTCACGCTTGACCCTCATCGCGACTATCGAAAAGTTGCCGGGAGATTCCTTCTAAGCGTGGGGCGCCTGAAACCCGGAGTGCCCTGGAAACGCGCCCAAGTGGAAATGGATGTCATCGCGGCGAAACTCGAACGGTCCTACCCTGGGTTCAACAAGAATTGGACCGTTGAGGTCGAACCCCTGCGCGAGGCGATGGTTCGCGAGGTGAAGACCTCGGTTTGGATTCTGCTCGGCGCCGTCGGTCTGCTCCTGCTCGTCGCGTGCGCTAATGTCGCCAACCTTCTGCTCGCACGGTTCTTGTCACGGCAGCGGGAGATGGCCTTGCGCGCGTCCATTGGAGCCAGCCGATGGCGACTGGCGCGGCAGCTATTAATGGAATCGCTAGTGCTGGGGCTGGCCGGAGGCGGGCTAGGTCTCTTGATGGCGCGAGCGGCCGTTGGCGCCTTGCTGTCCATCGCCCCTGCTGAACTGACCCGTACGGCCGAAGTCTCCGTTGATTTTCGCGTGGTCTGTTTCGCACTCTTGCTCTCGGTGGTTACGACAATTCTGTTCGGAACCATGCCCGCGTGGCTGGCCGCCCGTAACGGTACCGCCGCCGAGGCGCTGAAAGCCGGCGCTCTGACTCATACCGGAGGACATCGCTTGCGGGGTTGGTTGGTTTGTGGCGAAGTCGCGCTGTCCGTGGTCCTTCTCGCCGGGTCCGGATTGCTTCTGCGAAGTTTCCTGCGGCTGCAATCCGTAAATCCCGGGTTGAACAGTTCCGGCGTGCTCACTTTCAGGCTGTCTCTCTCTCCAGCCCGCTACCCCGACTTTGAGCGGCGCCGGCAGTTCCTCACGGCGATCCTCGACCAAATCAAACTACTGCCGGACGTCGTGGCGGCCAGCGCCGTGAGTTCGATCCCATTCAACTCGGACACCGCTGGACTCGCGGGAACAGGGGTCAGGATTTCCGGGGAACCGGAACCTGAACCCGGCAAGGGCAAGAGCGCAATCATCCGGAGTGTGATGCCAGGGTCTTTCGAAGTGTACGGGATTCCTTTCAAATTGGGGCGAGACTTCCTGCCATCCGACAACGCCACCAACGCGCCTTACCGCTTCATCGTCAACGAAGAATTTGCACGTCAGCACTTGCCGGGACAGGACCCGCTCGGGAAATCGATTAGCGCCCGGATGGACACCGACAACCCGTTTGGCGAGATCGTAGGCGTGGTCGGCAACGTAAGAGAAGGCGCCTTGAACAAAGAGCCCAAGCCAACCGTTTACTACGTTCACGCGCACCTCGGCTACGCAAGCATGTACGTGTCTGTACGAGTTCGCCGCAGTCCCGCGGATCTTTCCGGAGCGGCCCGGGAGATCGTGAAGCGAATCGATCCGGCACAACCGGTGGCGGAGCTTCGCACCATGGACGACGTACTGGGCGCGACGCTCGCGCGGGAACGGTTCAGTTCGGTCCTGTTGGCGGGGTTTTCTGGCGCCAGCCTCCTGCTGGCCGCCATTGGGATTTTCGGAGTGCTCAACTACCTTGTCTCGGAACGCTCCCGCGAGCTGGGTGTTCGCCTGGCGGTGGGCGCGCAACCAGCCAGGATCGTCGGGCTGGTGGTTTGGGGAGGGATG
>JBGPHB010000173.1:0-7587 GCA_041484155.1 Bryobacteraceae bacterium | reverse complement strand
CGGGAGGAGCCGGCTGTGGGTGATCTATCCCAAGAAGCAAGTGGGGCACAAGGCGAAGCCGCACGGAGTCACTCTTTTCTTCATTCGGGAATCCGCGCTGGCCGTAGGGCTGGTCCATTACAAGACCTGCTCGGTGAACGAAACGTGGAGTGGGATGCTATTTGCCGCTCGAAGTTGATAAACAGGGGATTGCCGTCCTGATCCGCTAGCGCCAGAACTCTTGCCGGATAATTCGCCTGTTGAAGGAGATCCCATGCATACCGATCAACGGCGCGACGCGGAACGCAACGTCTCCTCCGACCCGCATCCCTGCGCCCCTCTCTCCGCGAACCAAATCGTCCGCTACGAGATCGCCGTAGGCGGCAAATACCGTGTTCCATTCTGCACGAATTTGAGCGAACATGGTGAGGTCCTGAAGGAGGACAACACATGGTCTCCAGCGGCGACGAACCCATCGAGCGGCGGGAGGGCGGGAATACCGTCCATTTCGAAGATCTCGATGGCAATGAGATCTGTTTGTGGGAAGTCAACCGGGACGTCGTTCCCGAACCCGAACTCGCCCGCGCCATGTAACGCAGGCCCTGGCCTGCAACTGAATTCATTTGCACAGAGCGCCGTAACTTTTTCGCTCGCTCGGCAGATGATCTTAATGAGTGTGCGAGGAGTTCCCAGTGACCAATTTTAGAACCATGAAGCTTCTTCCGATGTGCCTCTGCCTCTTCGCAACCGAGGCCCTCGCGCAAGACCGGCCCGGGACGATCACCGGCGCTATTACCGACCCGGAGGGCGGCGCGTTTGCGGGAGCGTTTGTGCAACTCAAGAATACCCAGACTGCGGCGACCTCCAACGCGGTCAGTGCCGCGGGCGGTAAGTATACCTTTGCAGAGGTCGCGACCGGCGCGTACGATCTATCCGTCAACGTGCCGGGGATGAAGGGTTTCAAGCGAAGCGGCATCGTCATCCAGCCGGGACAGACCTTGCAGATCGACGCCCGCTTGGAAGACAGTCTTTCCTTACGCACTTTGGGAGAAGATCCGGCCGCCATCGCCGCGGTATTCATCAACCGGCCCCCGCCGCCTTCCGGACCAGCGCCACGCACCCCCGATGGTAAACCTGATCTTTCCGGAATGTGGCTGGGAGGTCCCGCCCAGGTTCCTGAACTGGACATGCTGCCCTGGGCCGAGGCTCTCACGAAGGAGCGAGCCGAGAGCCATTTTAAGGATCACCCTTTGGCACGCTGTCTTCCGTCCGGCCCCGTTCCTCTATTGGGCCCGGACTTCTTTAAGTTTGCCCAAACGAATTCACTCCTCATCTTGATGCTCGAGGGCGATACGCCGGGTTATCGTCAAGTGTTTCTCGACGGGCGCCCGCATCCCAAGAATTTTGGTCCGACCTGGAATGGGCACTCGGTCGGAAAATGGGATGGAGACACTCTGGTGATCGACTCGATCGGCTTTGGCGACCAGGGCTGGATGGACTTTGAGGGTCACCCCTACACCGAAAAGCTGCGCGTTACCCAACGAGTCCGCCGTCCCGATCTGGGACACCTGGAGATCCAAATCACCGTCGACGACCCGGGCGCGTATAGCAAGCTCTGGACGGTTAACAAGATTGCCAATCTTGTTCCGGACGAGGAGATTCAGGAATACATCTGCAACGAGAACAATCGGGACACCGCCCACATGGTAGGAAAATAGTGCATCGAGCACCGTAACTTTTTCACCCTTTTGACGGATTATCTTAACGAGAGCAAAGGAACCTGATGAAGCAGGAGGGTGACGACCGTCTTCGGATCGAAGCCGCGCAACGCGACCCTTCCCGCTTTGCCGATTTGTACGAAGAGAACTTCTATCGCGTGTACGCTTATGTCGCTCGTCGCGTGGGCGACCGCCACCAGGCCGAAGACCTGACGGCGGACGTTTTCCGGGAGGCCCTCGCCGGGATCCAGAAATTTGAGTGGCGCGGCGTGCCGTTTGCCGCGTGGCTCCTGCGAATCGCGTCCCGCGCCGTCGCCGATCATTGGAAGCGATCTGGCCGCGAGTCCGGGAATCCCGCGCCGGAGTCCGGCGGGCCGGGATCGGAGGAAATAGAACGCAGCGCCATGCTGTTCCAGTTGGTGGACCGGCTTCCGGAAGGGCAGCTTCGAGTGATCCGTATGCGTTTCGTGGAGCAGAAAAGTATCCGGGAGATCGCCAAGGAACTCGGGCGCAGCGAGGGCGCCGTGAAGCAGCTTCAGCTCCGTGCTATCGAGAGCCTCCGGGCTCAACTGGAGGGCGCCCATGCCTGACCGCGCGCTCGTCGAACAAATCGATCAAGCTATCGAAGCCGTACTGGCCGGCGCGGCGCCGGCGGCGGCCATCGATCCCGCATTGCTTGAAATCGTCCACAGCCTGCGGAGTTTGCCGGATCAGGGCTTTAAGACACGTCTCAGAAATTCATTAGAAGGGAGAACATCCATGTCTACGCTTGCGACCGCATCCACTGTTGCACCCATTCGTGAAGGTTTCCACACCGTCACGCCCTACGTCACCGTTCCGGAAGGCGACGCGCTGATCGAGTTCCTCAAGAAAACCTTCGACGCCGAGGAACTGCTGCGCCACTCATCTCCCACGGGCTTCCAGGCCGAGGTCCGCATCGGAGATTCGATTCTCATGATCGGATCGGGAGAGTCCGTGCGAGGCCGCGAGAAGCTGGCGGCCCTTCATATCTACGTACCGGATTGCGACGCGACTTTCCAGCGTGCGCTCGACGCCGGGGCCACTTCCATGGGCGAGCCCGCTGACCGGCCCTATGGGGAACGCGCCGGGTTTGTGAAGGACGTCTCCGGGAACCACTGGTACATCGCGACCCATCTCGGCGCCACACCCGCGCTCGAGAGCGTGTGGACCGTCACACCGTTTGTACATCCGACCAAGGCTGCCAGTCACATCGATTTCCTGACGAGGGCTTTCGGCGCGGTGGAGCTGGCGCGTTACGAGGATGCCAGACGGGTGGTCTACGCCGCGGTCCGCATCGGGGATGCCGTGGTGGAAATGGGTGAAGCGCACGACGAAGTGCAGCGCTTGCCGAGCGGATTTTACTTGTACGTGGAGGACGTCGATGCGGTGTACCAGCAGGCGTTGGCCGCAGGCGCGACCTCAATTTGGCCGCCCACCGACCAGACCTACGGCGACCGCAACGCGGGGCTCCAGGACCCCTTCGGCTACCAATGGTTCCCGGCGACGCAGATTGGATGACGTGGCGCACGCACTTTTGCGTGCCACGTTCACAATCATGTGAACGCATGGCCAAGCGTTCGCAAGAGTGCGAACGTGGCAAACACGAGTGTTCGCGCCACGATGCCGTCGAGAAGGCTTGAACAACGGAGGTAGCGGTGACAGCAGCAGGATTTCGACGTCTAGCCCTCAGCATGCCCGAAGCCGTAGAAGGAACCCACCACGGAGTCGCGGACTTCAGAGTAGGAGGCAGGATCTTCGCCACCCTGGCGTTTGAAAAACAAGGCTACGGCGTACTGAAGTTGACTCCCGACCAACAATCCGGAATGGTAACCGATGCCCCCAAGATCTTCTCCCCGGTTCCCGGCGGCTGGGGCAGAATGGGTATGACGCGCGTGCACTTGGCGAGCGTACCGAAGGATATACTCGAAAGCGCGTTGCGTACAGCCTGGACGAACCGGCGGCGAAAATGATTGAGCGTTTGCGAGCACGCAGTGAGTGGAAGTTTTTTGGCGTTCTGCCCAAAGCCGACCGCGCGTTGGCGATCGCGTGGTGGTTCGTGCTGGTGCTGCGCGGTCTCCTCCCGGCGCTCTTCGCGATCTCCATGGGTGTGCTGGTAGGCGCAGTCAAGAACGGCGATCCGCTGGTGACTCCGCTGAGCCTGGTTGGCGCGGCGTTCGTACTGCTTCAAATCCTGTCACCTTTCCATCAGGCGATTGGAGCCAACCTCGGCAGCCGCACCGCCGCCTGGCTCTACGACGAACTGACCACCGCCTGCGTGCGTCCGCCCGGCATGGGCCACCTCGAAGACCCGCGCCTCACCACCGACCTCACCATGGCTCGAGACTTCGACCTCGGAATCAGCGGCCCTCCGTTAGCCACGTCGATGGACTTCATCGCCTCCGGGCTGGTGGAGCTGGTGGGCGGACTGGCGTCGGCCCTGGTCCTGGCAGCCTACGCGTGGTGGGCGCCGTTATTACTCGCAGGCGCATGGCTCGCTACGCATTGGCTACTGCGCGAAAGCGGCGTTTGGAAGGATCGCAACACCGACGAAGTTCGTGAGGCGCAACGCCACGCCGATTACGCCTATCGCCTCGCCGTCGATCCGCCCGCCGCCAAGGAATTGCGGCTCTTCGGGCTCGCGGATTGGACCATCGAGCGATTTACATCGCGGCGGCGCCGCTTGGTCGATCTGCGGTGGGAGGCGACCCGCTTGCGGGAACGCCCGGTGCTGTGGAGCCTGCTGCTGGTGCTCTCGGCCAACATCGCGGTGTTCTGGGCGATGGCTGCCGACGCTGCGGCGGGACGGCTGGAGCTGGCGCGGATCGTGACCTTCGCGAGCGCAGCCGTGAGCACCAGCATGATCGCCTTCGGAGGATTGTCCTGGGCCCTGGACGGCGCCTCCGCGCCGGCCGGCGCGGTGCTCCGCCTGCGGGCGGCCATGGGTCCGGCGAGCGCTCTGTCCGTGGGCACCCGCGCGGCGCGGAATATTCCGGCGCGGGAAATCCGTTTTCGCAACGTTTGCTTTTCCTATTCCACGTCGAGCAAGCCGGTGCTGGATGGTTTCGATCTCACGATTCCCGCCGGGTCGTCGCTCGCCATCGTCGGCCAGAACGGGGCAGGAAAGACCACTCTCGCGAAGCTCTTGTGCCGCCTGTACGATCCGCAGAGCGGTGCGATCGAGATCGATGGCGTCGATCTCCGCGAGTTCGACATCGATGCTTGGCGTGCGCGTCTAACCGCAGTGTTTCAGGATTTCATCCGCTTCGAGCTGCCGCTGCGCGACAACGTTGCTCCGTCAGGCGCGCCTGACAATTTGGTCCAGGCGGCTCTTGCCGAAGCCGGCGCAGAGAATCTGGCGGGCCTCGACACCGTGCTCGCTCGCGGGTACAAGGACGGAACCGATCTCTCCGGCGGCCAGTGGCAACGCATCGCGCTCGCACGAGCTTTGTGCGCTGTAAAGCTGGGGGCCGGCGTGGTGCTGCTGGATGAACCCACCGCTCAGCTCGACGTGCGCGGCGAGGCGGAAATCTTCGAGCGTGTTCTCGCCGCCACGCGCCACGCCACCACGATTCTGATCTCACACCGGTTCTCTACCGTGCGCCATGCCGACCGCATTTGCGTTCTGGAACACGGCGCGGTGGTCGAACTGGGCACACACGACGAATTGATAGCTATGGGTGGCCGCTACCGCACGATGTTCGAGTTGCAGGCGTCGCGCTTCGCCGGCGGCGCGGAAGAAGAAGGAGTCCAGCTCGATGCCCTCGCATGACGACATGCCGGCCGCCCTGCCTTCGATGTGGCGCGCGCTCAAGCGCGGCTACCAAGCCGAACCGCGCCTTCTGGGAGTCTCCTTCGGGTTGTCTCTGCTGGCGGCGCTGCCTGACGCAGTGCTGGCGTTGTGGATGAAGTTGCTGGCCGACGGTTTGCTCCGCGGCGACCGCACTCTGGCGATCGTGGCCGCGATAGGACTGGGCGTCTCAGCGGCGGCGACGTGGTTTCTCAACGTAATCAGCACCCGCACTCAACGCCGATTCCGCGACCGCGTGGCAGTCGCTCTAGAAATGCACGTGACCCGGCTGCAAGCCTCGGTCGCCACCATCGCGCACCACGAACGTCCGGAGTACCTCGACCGCCTCGCGATGCTTCGCGACCAGGTCTTCGTGCTCGACCACATGTACATGTCGGTGTTCTCCACTTGCGGTTGGATTCTCCGGCTGGGCGTGGCGGTCGCGCTGCTGATGTCGATTCATCCGGCGCTGGCGCTTCTCGTCGCGTTCGCGCTGCCGACCGTGCTGGTCTCCACGTGGCGTCCCGGCGTCGAGCGCACCGTCGACGAACGGGGTGCGCCAGCCAACCGTTTGGCGCGGCACTTGTTCACGACCGCGACCACGGCGCCGCCGGGCAAGGAGGTGCGAGTCACCCGGATCGGGGATCGCCTGGTGAGACAGCGTCGCGAGGCGTGGGAACGCTGGTATGGGCCGGTGGCTGCGGCGCGATGGGGCAGTGCGGTATGGCACACGCTGGCGTGGGCGATCTTCGGCGCCGCCTATGTGGGTGCCGTGGTCTTCGTTTCCAAGCGGCCCGGAGCGACGCCTGGCCAGGTGCTGCTGGTGCTCGCGGCGGGCTCGCGGCTATCGGCGTACATCGGCGCAACCGTAGGCGAGATCGGTTTCCTGCGCGGCTTCTGGCTGGACGGATCCCGGCGCATGGCATGGCTGGAGGATTATGCCGCGTCGATGATGGAGCACGCCGACACACCCGCCCCAGAGCGGCTGGTGGAAGGAATTCGCTTCGAGCACGTGTCCTTCGCCTATCCGGGAACGGAGCGCCGGGTGCTGGACGACGTCAGCCTGGAGCTGAAGACCGGCTCCGTTGTGGCCATCGTCGGCGAGAACGGGGCCGGCAAGAGCACGCTGGTGAAGCTGCTGTCCCGGATGTACCAACCAGATCAGGGACGCATTCTCGTGGACGGTGTGGACCTTGCGCGGATTCCCGCGGACGAGTGGAGATCGCGCCTCGCAGGGGCGTTTCAAGACTTCTTCCGCTTCGAGTTCCGGGCGCGCTACACAGTCGGCGTCGGCGACGTGCCCCGGATCGAGGACGGACCCGCAGTGGGAGCCGCCGTCGACCGCGCGGGAGCGAACGATGTAGTGGCGCTGCTCATGGCGGGACTTGAAACTCAACTCGGCCCGACCTGGCCTGAGGGCGTGGAGGTGAGCTTCGGCCAATGGCAGAAACTCGCGCTCGCGCGCGGGTTCATGCGGGATCGCCCGCTGTTGTTGGTGCTGGATGAACCCACCGCGGCGCTGGACGCCGAGACCGAACACGCTCTATTTGAGCGCTACGCCGCAGCCACGCGCGGCGGCGCACCAGACGGCCGCATCACGATCCTGGTGTCCCACCGATTCAGCACCGTGCGCATGGCCGACTTCATCGTGGTGCTCGACGGCGCGCGCGTGGTGGAGTCGGGCACGCACGAAGCGCTAGTAGCCAAGGGCGGGCAGTACGCGGAGCTATACGCGATCCAGGCTGCAGCCTACCGCTGAAGCGGCGGCTGCACCGAGCCGCGACCGTACACACCGAACCGCGACCGTGAGGGAGTGGTTGGGGGGGCAGATTGGAAGCCCGACCCACGCACCGCTCCCTCACAGTCGCGGTTCGGTGTGCGGCGGCGTTCGGTGTGCGGCCGCCGTTCGGTGTGGGGCCCCGGTTCGGTGTGCGGCTGCGCTCTGGCTACTCCTGCCGCAGCGCGATCAGCGGATCGATCGAGGTCACTTGGCGCGCCGGAATAAAGCACGCCAACGCAGCCACGATCAGGAACAGCATGGAGACTCCGGCAAACGTGGCGAGATCCGTGGGACTGGTGCCG
>JBGPHB010000172.1:0-7596 GCA_041484155.1 Bryobacteraceae bacterium | reverse complement strand
GTGCCATCGAGGAGAATGTCGTTGCGATATTTTGTGCCGCCGCCCAAGTCCATTTCATTGGCGGTCCGATGGTGGTAGGGCTGGGTCTCGATCGTGCTGCCGCGATTGACGATGGTCGGATCGAGCAGCGCCAGTTGGAACGGATTGCGAGTGGCCGTGGGCAGCTCGCGCACCATTTTGGTCTCGATCGTCAAGTCGCGGCTTGCGGTGTTGAACTGTATGGCCACGGGCGAGTCGGTGATGGTGATCGTTTCGTTGACGGCGCCGGTTTCCATCTTGAGGTCGGCGGTCACGTCGCCGCGCTGTTGTACCAGGAGGTTGCGCTGGACGAGTCTCTTGAAGCCGCGCATGTCGGCCGTCAGAGTGTAGGTTCCCGGATCGACGTAGTCAAAGAGGTAGCGGCCTTCCCCATTGGATACTTTGTTCACTTCCACGTTTGTGCCGTCGTTTTTCAGAACGATGGTCGCACCCGGAATCAACGCGCCCGATGGGTCGGCTACCACTCCCTGCACTCGCCCCCTATACTCCTGTGCCAGCCCCAGCGCTCCGCCGAAGAAAAGTACCGCAATCACGCAGCGTACTTCCCGGACTCTCATTAGTTGATGCACCGTTTCCTCCTTGAATCCGATCTGGATTTCGAGGTTCCCGAGTAGATTGGAAGTAATATTACGCTAATCCTCTTCCGGTTGCAAGGCCTACCGAAGTTCACTTCAAGGAATCTCAGCTCAAGCCACCGCTGCGGATGGCATTCGTGGGACATTCGCTTGGAATCACGGCGTTGCTCGGGCATTCCTGCGGCACGCGCATCGACACCCAGACCGCGTGTTTCCTCTGATCCTGATGCATCCCGCACCGGCTTCGGCAATTCGTGGAATTCGGCAAACAGTACATGGAGCACGCGAAGGCCAACAAAAGTTCCTGGCTTCGCGATCGGCAGATCATGACGCACCTGGCAACCGTCAACCGGGAACTCGCGCTGCTCAAGCACATGTTCAACATGGCTGAGCAGTGGGGGTTTTGCCGGGCGCGCAATCCGGTCAAGGGCTTAAAGTTCCTGGCTGAGAATAATATTCAACTCCGCTCACTCTCAGACGAGGAGGAAGCTCTGCTGCTGCGGCACTGCTCTCCGAACCCGCAAGACCTCGTCGTCCTCTCGATCAATACCGGACTTCGGCATAGCGACATACTGAATCTGAAACTGCTCGGGCACTCCGACATAAAAATTCGATGCGCTACGCTCATACCAACCAGGACGCCAAGATCCGCGCGGTGAAGCGCCTTGGAGTGCGTAGTGACAAAGTAGTGACAATCGCCTCTGCTGAAACAAATCGCCAAAATCGGCGTAGTGACAGACAGTGTAGTACGATGGAAATCAGGTAGTTAGAGTACGGTGAGGTGCGAGAGTGGTTGAATCGGGCGGTCTCGAAAACCGTTGAACCTTTGCGGGTTCCGTGGGTTCGAATCCCACCCTCACCGCCAGAAGCTTTTCAATTATAGGTTACCGCTCCCAAAGCCTCCTTGCCGGCCGCATCATTATGGCTCCGTCTGCGGCTTGACGACAAAGGCAAAACAAGACAGCATGACTGTTGACAATAGACGTTGTCTCTGAAATGATGGGGGTGGCTTGATTCCGGCGTTCGACCCCAGCACCGCTGCGTTGCCGCCGGGTGATCACCGAGCGTCGTTGGAAGAGATAGTGAAGCGCGTCGGGTTTACTCCGCGGCGCCGATGGCTGGTGACGGGCCTTCGCGTCGCCGTCGAAGCCTTTTGGGAGGCTAGGATTGAGGAGATCTACATCGACGGCAGCTTCTGCACAGAGAAGCCCGATCCCGGAGATATTGATGGCTATTGGGTTGAACCTGATCCGGCCGTTTATGATCGCATCGATCCCTACTGGATCGATTTCGAGTTGATGCTTGTTCCCCAAGCCCGGAAACGGAAGTGGCGAGTGTGGGTTGAACATGGCGGTGAGTTTTTCATCCACCCCGCGATGCAGGCGAGGCCGGATGTTGGTTTTCCGCAGTTCTTCCGCCATGATCGGGATGGGCAACCACGAGGCGTGATTCAGGTGGTCAAGGCGGGAGGATCATGATCAAGAGCGACGCGCAACGAGAACGAACGGTAGCTCAGATAGAAGGCTTCCGGCAAGCGCTCGCCAAGGTCGAGCAGGAGACGTCCACCCGGCGATTCAAAGCGGTTCGTGAAAGCTACGAGAGCATGATCCAGCAACTCGAAGACGAACTGCGCGAGTACCATCAACTGAGGTCCGGCGAGTTGACTCTGCCGCACGTCGAGCGGCTCGATCAAGTCGCGCCCTTCATCGCGAAGATCCGGATTGCTAAGGGAGTTTCACAAACGGAACTGGCGAGGCGTCTGGGAGTGAGCAAACAGGTCATCAGCCGCTACGAGGAATCTGAATATCAGACGGTCGCGATCGGCAGGCTTCAGGAAATCCTCGACGCAATTGGCGTCAAGACGCTAGTGACCTTAAGCGCCTAGCTAGTGCGAAAGTGCAGCCAGGAAAGGCTTTCCAAAACGAGACCTGCCGGTGCATTCGGGTTAGGTGATCGAGCAGAGACCGTTGGGTGATCCAAACGGTGTTGCGTGCTTAGTTCGAATGAGATTCGAGCTTGCAGGCTACGGTTTGCGATCCCAGGCCAAGAACATGCACGGCCCCGGCGAAACGCAGGTGATGTTATGCACCTGCCCAGGGCCGGGATAGAACGCTTGGTACCGCACTACGGGATCACTTCCCGCTGGGCGAGTCCCAGCCGGACCCTGCGCCAGCCGGCATGGTCTTCATGAACGCCTCGACCGCGTGGATCTGGCCGCCGTACACCTTGAACGCTTCCCACACGATCAGCGCGTCGCCGGCCCCGCGCGTGGATCCGGGCCCAAAGTTGAGGCGGAGCAGTACGATGCCGAGCTCTTCGTCAGCCGCCGCGATCCGATAGGTGGTGCCGGACAATTTGGGAATCTTCTGCGTTTTGATGTTTTCGCAGCCCGGCATGAACTTGCAACCCGGCCCCGCCATCAGGCGGCCGTTCTCAAAGCGGTAAGCGTCGGGGGCGAACGGGGCGTCCACCGTGGCGAAGCTGCCGGTTTGAAGGCCCGCCGGATAGAACTCAGCAATCTTGATCGTCTCCTCCCGGGACTTGCGCTGGGACGGGTCCGGCGTCAAGATCATGGCCTGGTTCGGCGTTTGCAGCGCGTTGACATCGAAGATCGCCCCTTCGGCCTGGCTTCTGGTCACCTGGGTCTCCACCTCGGTGATTCTCTGGCCGGCGACTTTGAGTCTGAGCATGAGCATCACCGGACGGCTCTCCTTTTCCGCGGCCTCCTCGACGACGACCTGCGCTGCCGCGACTCCCTGACGCACATCCACGATGTCCAGGCGATAGGGCCTGACTCGCGATGCGCTCTTCCACAGCCCTTCGCCCAGCTTCTTCTCCACGGTGTCCTCAGTGAACTTCACATCGGCGGCGACCTGAAGAGCAGCCGGGTTGTGGGCAACCATTGCGTCCAGGTATCGGGTGGTGAAACCCCGGAGGCATTCCCGATCGCATGATGCGGAAGCCTGGGCAAAAAGATCCGCAACGATCTCCCGTCTCTTGAACTTCCAGTTGCCGTTCTCGCGGATGAGCGCGTCGCTATAGTGGCCGGATGCGCTCACCACGGGCCGGCTCTCACCGGCGTGGACGATCAGCGTCCACCTGGAATGGGCGGTGGCCTCATCGCCCTTGAGTTGGATGCTCAAATCGGTGAGTAAGTGGACGCTTCCTGCCATCGCCGCGGCGCGATTCGGGTCCGTCCGGCGTTCGCCCTCCTCCATCAGCGCGCGAATCGCCTCGGGCCCCTTGGCATGACCTTGAGCAAACGTCAACTCGCCGTCCTTGGCAAAGAGTTGCGCATACGTCGCGTGGTCCCGGGCATCCAGGCAGCGGACGTACTCCGCCAGCAGATCGTGAATCTGCTCCCGGTCTTCAAGCTGCCGCAAACGCTCTTCGACGGTATCGGCGCTTGCGGTATTCGTTGCCAGAAGCAGAACAACGACCAATAGGAGTGAAGGTTTCATGCTCCGCTTAGTATATGAAATGCGATCGAAAAATGCAGCGGCTTGCGCGTGAATTATGATAATAGAACGAATGCGAGCCTGGACCGCCTCCGCGTTAATGCTCCTGGCCGCCGCTCTCGCCAACGGCGACGCGGTGGTGGCCGCCGATGGCAGCGGGCAATACAAGACCGTACAGGATGCGGTGAACGCCGCACCCTCCAACTCCCGGATACGTTTTGTCGTGCGGATCAAACCGGGCGTTTACCGGGAACACATCGTGGTTCCACACAGCAAACCGTACCTCATCTTTGTGGGAGAGAATCCCAAGACCACGATTCTCACGAATGACTGGTACGCCTCCATGCAGGGTACCGACGGAAAACCGCTGGGAACGTTCCGCACTTCCTCTACATCCATCGAGGCCGACGACTTCACCGCCGAGAACCTCACCTTCGAGAATTCGGCTGGGCCCAAAGGCCAAGCCGTGGCACTCACCGTCGTGGGAGATCGCGCCGTATTCCGGAACTGCCGGTTTCTTGGCTGGCAAGACACGCTGCTGGCGCAAACCGGCCGGCAGTATTTTGAGAATTCCTATATCGAAGGCGCGGTGGACTTCATCTTCGGAGGCTCCACCGCGTTTTTTGAGAACTGCCGTATCCATATTAAGGGCACAGGCTACATTACGGCGGCTTCGACTCCGAAAGACCAGCCTTACGGCTATGTGTTCTCGCATTGCCACATCAGCGGTGAATCACCCGAGGTCATGACCGATCTGGGTCGTCCCTGGCGAGACTACGCCGCGGTAACTTTCCTGGACACTGAAATACCGGAAACGGTTCGCCCCGGTGGTTGGAACAACTGGTCGAAACCCGAGCGGGAGAAGACTTCGCGCTACGCGGAGTACCACAGCGCCGGGACCGGCGCGAATGCCGATGCGCGCGTACCCTGGGCTCGTCAATTGAGTGACGACGAAGCCAAACGGATCACGGTCGAAAGCGTGTTGAGCGGACTCGACGGATGGAATCCCAAGACCGGAACGGTCCGCGCCTCCGTCAAAATAGATTCGACGCCACAGCGGCAGTCCGCATCGAAAGCCCATGCATATCTCGCCGCTTCGGGTCGCGGTTTGGCCTATAGCCTGGACGCGGACAAATGGGAGCCACTCCGCGCAAGCTTTCCGATGATCGATCCAAGTCTGGTGCAGGGGCCGGATGGCGTTTTTCAACTGGTCTGGGCAACCGGAGATAAGGGACTCGGTTACGCTGCCTCGAAGGACCTGATCCATTGGTCCGCGCAGAAACATTTCGACTTCATGGCGAAAGAAAACGCGATCGACGTTCGGAATCCGTCCGTTTTTTACGACGCTGCGAGCTCGCAATTCCTGATCACCTGGGCTTCGACGATTCGCGACAATTTCTTTCAGTCCTACCAGGAAGAGGTCGACGACAATCCCCGGCTCTGGTACACGGCCACCCGGGATTTCGAAGCCTTCTCTCCTGCGAAGGTCTGGTTCGAGCCCGGGTATAGCGTGCAACGCGCCGTTCTTCTCAAAGATGGCGCTCGATACGCTCTCTTGCATCAAGACAGCCGCCGGTCGATGCAGGAACTGCGGGTGGCCTTCGGGAACAGCCCGCTTGGTCCTTGGGGGCCTTCTTCAGACACGTTTCCGCGGACCACGTGCCCGAGCGCCTTGCGACTCGGGGATGAATGGTTGATCACACCGGCCGTGAAATTCCCTGCGGAAGATTGCTTCACCACGATGATCGAGGTGCCGCGCTCCATGCTTGATGCCTTGCGCGCGGACGGTGAGCGCGTCAAAATCGCGCTGGTCGGCGACTCCACGGTCGCCGAGGCCGGTGGTTGGGGGCCAGGCTTTCAAGCTTCTTTCGGCCCGGAGGTCGAGGTCATCAATTTCGCGCGGAATGGCCGCAGCTCGAAAAGCTTTCGGGACGAGGGCGCATGGGCTCCGGCGTTGCTCGCCAAGCCGAATTACGTTCTCATCCAGTTCGGGCATAACGACGGTCCCGGGAAAGGGCCCGACCGCGAAACGGATTCATCGACGTACTATGCCAACATGGCTCGCTACGTGGACGAAGCGCGGGCGGCGGGGGCGACGCCGGTCCTGGTGACCTCGATCGTGCGGCGGAATCTCACTTCGGAGGGCAAAGTAAAGGCCGACTCACTCGTTCCGTACGTGGAAGACGTGCGCAGGCTCGCAGCCGCAAAGAAAATCCTGCTGATGGATCTTTACACTCTCACGCTTGCCCAGTGTGAGAGGCTCGGTCCGGCCGGGTGCGGCGAACTCGACGCGAAAACCGCGGATGGAAGTCACGATACAACTCACCTCGGAGAGCGCGGGCAGCGCGAGGTCGGCGCCATTGCCGGCCGGGAGTTTGTAAGGGTGGTACTTCCGGGGCAGCCCTCCGCCGATCCGAAAACACTGACGGCGAACGCTCTGCTCCCGCTCAATCGGGAGCGCGCCACGTTCCCCCTGCCGGAGCCCGCGAATCCGAAATTGCCGACTGTGTTCATCATCGGCGATTCGACCGTTCGCAACGGGCGGGGGGAAGGAGCCAATGGCCTATGGGGCTGGGGCGAGCCGATTGCCGATTTCTTCGATCCATCCAGGATCAACGTAGTGAATCGAGCCATCGGGGGCCTGAGCAGCCGCACCTACTTGACGCAGGGACATTGGGATCGCGCGCTGGCTCTGATGAAGCCCGGCGATTTCGTGTTGATGCAGTTCGGCCACAACGACGAAAGCCCCGTCAACGACCCGACGCGGGCGCGCGGCACGTTGAAAGGCACTGGCGGCGAAAACATGGAAATCGACAATCTGATGACCGGGGAACGCGAAACGATTCACACTTACGGCTGGTATCTGAGGCGGTTCATCGCGGATGCGCGCGCAAAAGGCGCGACCGCTATCGTCTGTTCCCCAGTTCCCAGAAAGAACTGGCGGGACGGTCGCATCCTCCGATCCGAGCATGGAAAGTGGGCCGCCTCCGTCGCTCGCGCCGAACGCGTCGCTTTCGTGGATTTGAACGAGATCATCGCCAGCCGTTACGAAAAGCTTGGGCCGGATGCCGTCGCGCGGCTGTTCCCGAGTGACAATACCCACACCAGCCGGGCTGGCGCGGAACTCAACGCGGACAGTGTGATCTCGGGGCTGAGGGCGCTTCGCGTCAACCGCCTGGCTGCCTTTGCAAACTCGAAGAGGAAGGACAAATTCTGACATGAGCATCAAACTTGATCGTCGAGAGTTGTTGCGCGCCGGCGCCGTGGGAGCGGCCGCCATGATCGGTCGAGCCCAGCAGCCGGCCGTCTCCCCCAAGGCCCTGGTCTTCGACACGTTCGGAACCGTGGTGGACTGGCGGGGCTCCATCATTGCGGAAGGCGCGGTGTGGGGCAAAACCAAAGGCATTACCATCGATTGGGCACGCTTCGCGGATCGATGGCGCAGCGGCTATGCGCCGTCGATGGAAAAAGTTCGGAACGGCGAACTCCCCTGGACCAAGATCGATGTCTTGCACCGGGTCCTG
>JBGPHB010000171.1:0-7614 GCA_041484155.1 Bryobacteraceae bacterium | reverse complement strand
CCGGCTTTCTTGTCACGACGCGGCTGAAAAAAGCCGGCACGAAAGCCGGCTCGCCGCCATGACTGGCTGCCCCACATGGTTCTTGTAGCGATGTCTTCTGTTAATTGGTTGCGGCTGTTCATTCGTGTTCATTCGTGGCCCATTTGGGTTTCGTTCGCGGCCCTGTTAGTCGTGGCGGTGACCGCACCGCTCATCGGTAGTACGCACATCGAGCTCGGTCGCGCCTTCGCACACGTCTCACCGGATTACGATATCCTTTTCTACGCTCGCGTTCCCAGGGTGATCTTGGCGCTGCTCGCCGGTGCAGCGCTCTCCGTGACGGGAGTGCTGTTCCAATGCATGCTGCGCGATCCCCTGGCCGAGCCGTACACACTGGGCGTGTCGAGTGGGGCTTCCGTTGGCGCCGTGCTCGGCATCTGCACCGGATTTCGCGCGATTGGGCTGTTATCGCTTGCGGGAGCGGCTATCGTGCTCCTGATCGTGCTGGGCGTGGCTGTCGAGGGGCGCCGGCTCTCCTCGTTCACGCTGCTGTTGACCGGTGTAACCATGAACAGCATGTCTTTCGCGATCATCATGTTCCTGCACAACCTGGCGAGCTTTTCGCAATCCTTCGCCATTTCACGCTGGCTGATGGGGGGACTGGACGCGGTCGAGTATTCGACGCTAGCGTGGCTTGCCGCGGCCGTGTTACCGGTGTGCGCTTTCGTCACAATGCGCGCGCCGCAATGGAATCTTCTGGCGGTGGGAGACGATTGGGCCGCTTCGCGTGGGGTCTCGACCAGTGCGCTTACGACCTTTGGGTACATTGCCGGATCGATTCTCACGGGCTTGGTGACGGCGTTGACGGGGCCCATCGGCTTTGTCGGTTTGATCGTTCCACATGCTCTTCGGCTGAAACTGGGCGCCGATCATCGGGTGCTGCTGCCATGCTCGTTCCTGGTGGGCGCGGCTTTCCTGTGCGTATGCGATACACTGTCGCGAACGGTGATCGCGCCGACGGAAATTCCCGTGGGCGTGTTGACGGCGCTCGCGGGCGGCCCGTTTTTCATCTGGCTGCTGCGGTCGCGGCGGAGAAGCTTATGGCTGTAGTGTTAGTCGGTGGCGGCGCACGGAGCGGCAAGAGCCGGTACGCGCTCCAGCTCGCCCGCAGGCATGGACCGCGACTGGTCTTTCTTGCAACGGCCGAGCCGCTCGACCGGGAAATGGAGGCGCGCATTGCCCAGCATCGCGCCGATCGGCCCACGGAGTTCACGACTGTCGAGGAGCCGCTGAAGATCGCCGATGTGATTCGGAAGCAAGACGCGGACGCGATCGTAGTAGACTGCCTGACGTTGTGGCTTTCGAACGTGATGCTCTCTTTCGGGCGTGACGTGGATGGCGACATCGACTCAGTGGTGGATGCGGCGCGAAGCAGTCCGGCCACGGTTATTCTGGTGACTAACGAAGTAGGATGCGGCATTATCCCGGAGACCACGCTGGGGCGTGACTTCCGCGATCGGACCGGCATTCTCAACCAGCGCGTAGCGGCCATTGCGGATGAGGTGTACTGGATGGTCTTCGGCTGTCCCCAGAAAGTGAAGTGATGCGGACCCTTCTAGGGGCGATCTCGTTCCTCACGATTCTCAGGACACCCGGCGAGCCAGTCGCGCCTGGCCGCGCCGCGATGTTGTTCCCGCTGGTCGGAGCGGTGCTCGGCGTGGTGGGCGCGGGGCTGTACCTTGCCGCCGGCCGCGTGGCGCCTGCGTCTTTGGCGGCGCTGCTGACCATCGCGTTCTGGGCGGGGATTTCGGGAGTGCTGCATGAGGATGGCCTGGCCGATGTCGCCGATGCGTTGCGCGCCGGGCGCACGCAGGAAACCATGCTGAGTATTCTCAAAGACAGCCGGATCGGAACGTTTGGCGCCGTGGCGATTGTGCTCAGCGTTCTCGCGCGGTGGCAAGCCCTGGAGCACGTGACGATCTCCCGAGTCCTAGAGGCCTGCATCGCGGCACAGGCCGTGCCGCGCGCGGCGATGGTGACGCTGGCCTGGGTGTCGAGGCCGGTCGGAACGGGACTGGGTCTCGCGCTTTCTTCCACCCTCACCACGCCCGCCGCGCTCACGGCGATCGCGCAGGGAGTGGCCGCGGCGTTCATCGGCGGGTTGCGCCCGGGCGTGGCGATCGTGGGGGGCACTTACCTGATCGTCCGCCTGGCTCGCTGGTATTTTTACCGGCGGATCGGCGGCGTGAATGGCGATTGCATGGGCGCAACTGAGCAGGTTCTGGAGATCTTCGTTCTGGTGGTCTTCACGATATGAGTCCTATCGCGAATCCGGAACTCGAGGCCCGCATCCGGCGGCGGCTCGATTCGCTCACCAAGCCGCCGGGGAGCCTCGGCCGGCTGGAGGCCCTGGCCTTGCAAATGGGCCTGATCCAGGGAACCGAACTGCCCGTGATCGGCCGCAAGGCAATGCTCATTTTCTGCGCCGACCACGGGATTGTCGAGGAGGGTGTAAGCCCCTATCCATCGGAAGTGACGCGGCAAATGGTGGCGAACTTCCACGCCGGCGGCGCGGCGATCACCGTGCTCTGCCGCCACTACGGGATCGAACCGGTGGTCATCGACATGGGTGTTGGCACGCCCACGCGGAACTTCGCCCGAGAGCCCGCGATGACGCGCGGCCAAGCCGAGAGCGCGATGCAGACGGGCATGGCCCATGCCGGCGACGCCGACATCTTGGGTGCGGGCGAAATGGGCATTGGAAACACGACTGCGGCCGCGGCGCTCCTCAGCGTGTTCTCTGGTCTCGATCCAGCCGAAACCGCCGGACGCGGCACTGGTCTCGACGACGACGGAGTCTTGCGCAAAGCTGACGTGATCCGTCGTGCACTGGCGCTACACCAGCCGGACCCGAACGATCCCATCAGCGCGCTGGCGGCCGTGGGCGGCTTCGAGATCGCCGCGATCGCCGGCTTGATCCTCGGGGCGGCGAGAAGGCGGAGAGTCGTGGTGCTCGACGGGTTCATCTCTTGCGCGGCCGCGCTGGTCGCGAGAGCGATCGCGCCGGTCTCGATCGACTACACGGTCTTTTCCCATCGGTCGGCCGAGCGAGGCCATCGCAAGATGCTGGAATTCCTGGGTGCGCAACCGCTGCTCGATCTCGACATGCGTTTAGGCGAAGGCACCGGCGCCGCGCTGGGGATCAACCTGATGGAGGCTGCCGTGAAGCTATATCGCGAAATGGCAACGTTCGAAAGCGCCGGCGTTTCTACAACCGCTCCGTAAGTAACTGTGCGGCTCAGTTTACCCAAGGCCCACGGTCGGAGCGCTGCTTACGCAGGTACACCTGAAACTTTTTCTTGGCGCGCGCCAGCTTCCACGACCGGTACGATTGCCCCAGGAATTCCAAGGGGTCGAACCCGCGCGTTTTGGGGAGCTTCAGGAACAGGTAGCCGAAGGCCATGCCACCCAGGTGAGCCACGTCGCTTACTCCGCTGTTGACGTTGAACGAGTTCAGGAACGCAATCCCGCCGACAATCATGACGAAGTACTTCATCTTGATCGGAAACAAAAAACTAAACAGGATAATGCGATCCGGCCAGAGCACCGCGGACACCAGCAGGATGCCGTAGATGGCTCCCGAAGATCCGATGGTGGCAACATGCGGATCGCCGAAAAGATAATTAGCCAGGATGACGCACACGCCGGCGCCGGCGCCGCAGAAGAAGTAGAACTTCAAGAAGCGCTGCGTACCCCAAGTCCGTTCGATTTCGGTGCCAAACATCCACAAGGCCAGCATGTTCCACAGGATGTGCCAAATGCCGCCGTGCAGGAACATGTAGGTGGCGATCTGCCAGATGAACAACAACTTTACGACCGCCTCGGGAACTAGCGCGAAGTAGGAAAGAAAATCCTCGACTCTGGTGCCGCGAGAAAAATATCCCAGGAGGAAGATGGCAACGTTTACAATCAGCAGCCACTTGATCCCCCACGGCAATCCGCCTGACATAGCGTAGGGGCGGGCGTAGGAACGGGTGCTGTAAGCCATGGAAGCCTGCTGGGTTCAGGATAGCACTGACGAGTATGTTCAAATGATGTCTTATGAGCAAGCTCAAGCGACTCCGGGTTGACGGGTTTCGCCGGCTCTGTGACCTCGACCTGGAGATGCGAGACCTTGCGGTACTCATCGGCGCCAATGGGTCGGGAAAGACGTCGTTGTTAGATGTATTTTCTTTGCTGTCAGCGTCGGCGCGGGGCGGGCTTGCCGACAAGATGAACGAGCTCGGCGGACTAAGTTCGGTCGCAACCGTCGGGAGGGAGCCGAAGTTCTCGATCGCTTTGGATCTGGACGACGAGAGTCCGATCAAGTACGGTTTCGGCGTAGTTTCAAGCGGCGTCGGGTATGAGGTTCGTGACGAGCAGTTTGACTACCCTGGCTGGGGAGCGGGTCCGGTCGCGATTGGAACGATAGCGCTGAAGCCCTATGAAACCGGAATTGGCCAGGGGGGCGGTCTAGGGTTGCCCGAATATGATCGCGTGCGCGAGCTGTTGGCCTCCAGCGCGTCTTATCATTCCCTGAATGTCGATCCTCGATCGCCGGTTCGCCTCCCTCAGTCGGTTCGGCCCGCAAAGCTGCCCGGCAAGGACGGCGAAGATCTCGGGTCGTGCCTTTACTCGATGCAGCAGTCTAGTCGTGCCCGTTTTGATGCGGTTGAAGACGCGCTACGGGCTGCGTTCCCGGGATTTCAGCGCCTCGAACTACCTCCAGTCGCTGCTGGCATGTTGGCGATGCTTTGGTGGGACGAACATTTTCGAAGACCCTTCTATATGAACGAGCTTTCGGAAGGAACTCTGCGATTTCTCTGGCTAACGACTCTTCTTCAGAGTCCCGGCCTGCCGGCCATCACACTGATCGACGAGCCAGAAGTGAGCCTTCATCCTGAACTGCTGAGCTTGCTCGCCGATCTCCTGCGCGAGGCCTCCAGGCGTTCACAGATCATCGTCGCAACCCACTCCGACCGTCTCGTCCGATTCCTGAAGCCCGAGGAGGTCGTCGTGGTCGACCTGGAGGAAAATGGTCTGGCGCGATTCACTTGGGCTGACAAGTTGGACCTGGAGAAGTGGTTGGACGAATACACGCTCGACGAAGTCTGGCACATGGGCCGGCTCGGAGGGCGTGCGTGAAGATTGTGTTGCTCGTGGAGGGGAAAACCGAAAAGGTGTTTCTTCCTCATCTGCGGCGCTTTCTGGAGACGAGACTCGCGAATCGCATGCCACGGATGTCGATGCAGGTGTACGACGGCAGAATTCCGACGGGACAGAAGCTTAAACGAGTAGTTGAACGGCTCGTCAGCGAATCAACCGACGCGGTGGTCGCACTGACTGATGTTTACACGGGCAAGGCGGATTTCACCAATGCAGCGGACGCGAAACAGAAGATGCGGAACTGGGTTGGCGCCAACCCCAAGTTCTTTGCGCACGCCGCCCAACACGATTTTGAGGCTTGGCTGTTGCCGTTTTGGGATGATATTCAACGTCTGAGTGGAAGCAATCGGGCGGCGCCGCCAGGGCAGCCCGAGGCTGTGGATCATCAGAGCCCGCCCTCGTATCGCATAAGAGAAGCCTTTCGAACGGGGTCCACAGGGCGTGACTATGTCAAGACGCGCGATGCTCCGCGGATTCTGGAGGGAAAGGATCTCGCGGTAGCGGCGACTGTCTGTCCGGAATTGAAGGCTCTGCTGAACACGATCCTGTCGCTTTGCGACGGAGCAGTCATTCCATAAATTGGAAATTGGCTAGCGCGGCTCAGGCAAGTGCAACTGAGCCTTAGCGAGGGCTTTGTCGAGCATGTCCGCGGCTTCGGTTTCGTTCAATCCCCGCGAGGTCGAAAACTCCGTGATCAGCATCCGCTGGGCGCGATCCAGCATCTTCTTCTCGCGGAAGGAGAGCGGCTTCTCCATTTGCAGAATGAGCAGGCTCTTCATCACCTCGGCCACCGATAAGAGGCTTCCATTCTGCATTTTTTCGGTGTTGTCTCTAAAGCGATCCTTCCAGTCGTTGTGACGCCGGCACGGACCCTCGGACAGGAAGCTGACCACCCGGCCCATCTCGCCATTCCGCGTGACGCGCCGCAGCCGGAGATCGTCGACGTGCGAAAACGGAACCATCACGGTCAGGCTGTTGTAGGTCAGCCGGAGCAGATAGAATCGCTCAAAGTGACCTGCAAACGCGCGAGCACTGATGTTTTCAATGGTGGCGACGCCGTGGTTCGGATAGACTACCTTCTCACCGACTTGGAAATTCATGCCTGGACCCCGTGGTCCCTTGCGGGATTATCTTGGCCAAGGCGTTGTCGCCAGAGCAAAGAGAATCTTAAACTTAACTTAATTTTCTGTCAACAGGAAATGTGAGACTTCGCATCGCGTCGCTCAAGTGATTGATTATACAGTAGTTGTTTAGCTAGCCAAGTCTGGTTTGTCGATTGCGAGGCGTTCCTGTCGATCGAGTACGATGAAAAGATACCTCGATGGACGTGAAAAAGACAGTTAACCTGCCGCGCACCGATTTTCCGATGAAGGCGAACCTGCCGCAACTGGAGCCGAAGCTGCTGGCGTGCTGGCAAGAGACCAAGCTTTACGATCGCATCCGTTCCGCCCGAGCCGGCCGGCCGACTTACATCTTGCATGACGGGCCGCCGTACGCGAACGGGGAGGTTCATCTCGGCACCGCCTTCAACAAGCTTTTGAAGGATTTCGTGGTCAAGCTGAAGACCATGGAGGGTTACGACTCGCCGTACGTCCCCGGATGGGATTGCCACGGTCTGCCGATCGAGAACCAAGTCGACGCTCAACTCGGCGCCAAAAAGGCGGCGATGTCGCCCGCCCAGATCCGGGGCGCGTGCCGCAAATACGCAGAGAAGTATGTCGACCTGCAACGGAGGGATTTCATCCGGCTAGGCGTGTTGGGACGTTGGCAGGACCCGTACCTGACGCTGAGCGCCGCGTACGAAGCAGTGATTGCCGGAGCTTTTGTCGATTTCCTGGGTCGAGGCTACGTTTACAAAGGGCTGAAGCCGGTGAACTGGTGCATTCATCACCGCACCGCGCTGGCGGAAGCCGAGGTCGAGTATGAGAATCATTCGAGCCCGTCGATCTGGGTCAGGTTCAGGCTAACAAACCCGGAGTTGATCGGACTCGCAGGGCGCAGCGTGTACGGGCTCATCTGGACGACCACGCCGTGGACCATTCCCGCGAACCTGGCTATCGCCTACCATCCGAAATTCTCGTACGCTGCAGCGGAAGTGGGCGGCGACGTATATATAGTTGCCCAGGACCTTCTCGGCGCAGCGGCGGCGGCCTGCGGCTGGGAATCGCCGCAGGTAGTGGCCACGTTCGCAGGCGCGCGGATGAACGGGGCCATCTTTCGCCATCCGTTCTTAGAGCGAAACTCGCTGGGCCTCCTGGGTGATCATGTGACGCTGGAGCAGGGCACTGGAGCGGTACACACCGCTCCGGGTCATGGCCAGGAGGACTTCGAGATCGGCCGCGCGAACGGGCTTTCAGTGTACTGTCCCGTTGACGGCGCTGGGCGTTTCTACCACGCTGAAGGCGCGGACGGCCGCCTGCCGGATGAACT
>JBGPHB010000170.1:0-7637 GCA_041484155.1 Bryobacteraceae bacterium | reverse complement strand
ATTCCGCGGTTTGAAGGATCTGGGCGTTGGCCTCCACAGTCACCTGTTCACTCTGCTGGCCGACTTCGAGGGCGCGATCCAGTACCGGCGTCTCCGTGACGTTGATGGTCACTTGGGAGACCTCGGCTGTCTTGAACCCGGCGGCGGCGAACTTCACCCGAAAGGCGCCGGGTGGAATCAAAGAGAACCGGTAGATGCCATCGGCGCCCGTGGTGGCGCTTCGAGATTGGTTTGTTGACGTGCTGGTCAATGTTACGGTCACATTCGGAACAACGGCGCCCGAAGGATCAGTGACAGTTCCGGTGAGCGCGCCCGTTCCGGCGGATTGCGCCATGAGAGACGGGATCAACAGCCCTACTAGCAAAGCGATGGCTAGCTGCGAACACAGCAGCTTCTTGGATGTCATACGTGTTCCCCTTTTTTGATTTTGCGACTCCCGAACATTACGGAATGCTTGATCTGGCCGTCCTCGGCCGGACAACCCCAAAGCGGTATCAGCATTCCTCGTCGGCCGCCAGTCAACAGAGGACACTACTTAAGCCTCTGCATACAACGGCATACTTCACGGTCGATTGTATGATAGAATTCGCTCGTCGGCAGTCAAAACAGCGTCAAATTGTAAACGAGTGTAGTCCGTGCACACTACTGGGGATAAAATCGCATTCGGCCCTTTTTGCCTGGACACTTCCACCACCAGGCTGTTCCGGGACGGCGCCGATCTGGCATTGAGGCCACAGGCGTTTAGCGCTCTCAAAGTTTTGATTCTAAACAGCGGGCGGCATGTGGATTACGATCAAATGATTACCGAGGCCTGGCATGGCATCTCGGTTTCGAAGCATACCGTGGCCGTAACCGTAGGAGAGGTCAAAGAGGCTCTGAAAGAGTATGGCCCCTGGATCAGCTACCGGCCGAAACTAGGCTACCGCCTGGAGGTCCCTCAGTCCGACGACCTCATTCGAAACGGGCGGCATTTTTGGGTTCGCCACACCCGGGAGGGCTTTGAAAAGGCGCTCGTCTGCTTCCAACAGGCGGCCCTGGAGAATGGCACCGACTTCCGGGCGTTTGAAGGAATCGCCCTTTCCTATCTGATGCTGGGGACGTTCGGGATGCGGCCCCCCGGCGAGATGTACGCTGAATTCCTGGAGGCGCACGGCCACGCCGTGGCACTGTGCGGGTTAACACCGGAGCTTCGGTCGGATCGTGCGCAGGGGTTGCACGTCTTCGAACGAAAATTCGAGGAGGCCGAAGCGGAGCTGCTTCAGGCGCTCCGGGACAAACCGAGTTTAGCGACGGCCGGCGTGCGGCTGACCATGTTGTATGCAACCTGGGGGCGCCTGGACGAAGCTCTCAATGCCGTGGTTCAGGCTCGGACTTCCGATGCGCTCTGGCCGATCTTGCCGTCAGCGGAGATATTCGTCCGGCTGTGCCGCCGGGAGTTCGACTGCGCTGTTGCCTGCGGGAAGAAGGCGATCGAGTTGCATCCTTATCTGGCGATTGGCCGGGCGTTTTATGCCGGGGCGCTGGAAGCCGCAGGTCAGATGGACGAAGCGGTGGCGCAATACCGGCTCGCCCGCGTCATGTCGCCCGACCTTCCCTGGCTGCGGGCGATGGAAGCCGCATGTCTCGCCAAGGGCGGACAACGAAGCGAGGCTTCCAGAATTCTCGAAGAACTCCAGGAGTTTCGTCTGACGGAGTATCTGGATCCGTACTATCTGGCAATGCTCCTCGGCGCGTTGGGACGCCGAGACGAAGCGTTCCAGGAGTTGGAGCGAGCCCACGAGGAGAACTCGGCGACTCTGTTCATCCTGGATGCGGACGTGAGGATGGACCCGCTCCGGGCGGACCCGCGTTTCACGCCCTTGCGAAACAAAGTATTCGGGACTGCGGCCGCTTGCATGCAGAGACGCTGACAAAGCAAGCGGGGAGTGGGTAGTGGGGAGTGGGTAGTCGGCGATTCGGTTGCGCTTCGGGGTTTTGTTATACTTCCGGCAAGCGAAGGTTTCCCTCATGATTCGATATTTCGTGGTGGGTCTGATGATGGGGACGGCGGCGACGGCCGCGTCCACTTACGTTACGTTCAACCGGGACGTGCTTCCGATTTTACAAAAGAACTGCCAAAGCTGCCATCGTCCCGGTGAAATCGGCCCGATGGCGTTTCTTAACTACGAAGGCACGCGTCCGTGGGCGAAGGCGATTAAGACCGCCGTGCTGGCGCGGAAGATGCCGCCATGGTTCGCCGATCCGAAATATGGCCATTTTGCGAACGACCGGCGGCTGAGCGACGCCGACGTCACCAAGATCGTAGCGTGGGCGGATGCAGGCGCGCCGGAAGGCGATGCGAAGGACAAGCCGGCGCCGATGCAGTGGACCGAGGGCTGGACCGTGAAACCCGACCTCGTGTTTCAGATGCCGAAGCCTTACACCGTTCCCGCGACCGGGACCGTCGAATACACCTACTTTGTGGTTTCGTCAGGTTTCACGAAAGACACCTGGGTCACGGACGGCGAAGTTCGGCCCAGCAATCGTTCCGTGGTGCATCACGGCAGCGTTCACGTGCGGCCCCCAGGGTCGCAGTGGCTGAAGGACGCCAAGCCGGGCGAGCCCTTCGTCCCAGCCAAGGATGCGCCTCCGCCGGCGCCCGGCGTCAATGTCAGCAATGAATGGATGCTCGGGTATGTGCCCGGAGTCCACGGAGAATACTTCGACATCGATCACCGGGCCGCGAAACTAATTCCCGCCGGGTCCGACCTGGTCTTCGAGATGCACTACACGCCCAACGGCAAGGCGGTCGCGACCGACCAGACCAAGGTCGGCTTCGTGCTGGCGAAGGAGCCTCCCAAACAGCGGCTCCTCACGGTGCCGGTTGCGAATCTGAACTTCCTGATTCCTCCGGGCGATCCCAACTACGAAGGACACGCGGAGGCTGAGTTCGACCAGCCGGTTCAGTTGGTCTATTCGCAACCTCACATGCATCTACGCGGGAAGGACATGGATGTCCGTCTGGAGTATCCGACCGGGGAATCCCAGATGCTGGTGAGCGTGCCGCGCTTCGACTTCAACTGGCAGATGATCTACTATCAGGACAAACCGCTCCCGTTGCCGAAGGGCACGCGCATCAAACTTACGGCGCATTGGGACAATTCTCCGAACAACCCGACTAACCCCGATCCGAAAGCGAGCGTCCGGTGGGGGGATCAGACTTGGGAAGAGATGATTTTTGCATGGGTGGGCGTGGTGGTCGACAAGGATATGGATCTCGATAAAGTGATGGTGGTCAGAAACGGGAACGCCGCAAATGCGAGTCCGGCACGTTAACTGGAGGATTATTGAATGAGACGCAAGTCAGTGGGCCTGTTCTTCCTGGCTGTGGCGCCCGTGTTCGCGCACCATTCCTTCAGCATGTTCGACATGTCGCAGAAGATCACGCTGACCGGGACCGTCACCGGATTTGAATGGACCAATCCCCACGCCTACATCGAGATCGACGTCGCGGACGAGAAGGGCGCCGTGAAGCATTGGAGCATCGAAATGGGCAGCCCCAGCATCCTCCAGCAAAGCGGTTGGAAGTTCAGCAGCGTTAAGAAGGGCGACAAACCCACCATGGTGATCAACCCGCTGAAGAGCGGACAATCCGGCGGATTCCTCGATCACATCACGTTGCCGGATGGACGTGTCCTTGGAAACGGGCCGGGGCGCGGGCCGCAACCGCAACCCTAATGACAAGCAAAAGCATGTCCCACATGAATGGAAAAATGATAGCGTTGGCGCTCTGCTCCGTCGCACTTTTGCAGGCACAATCGAATCGGCCCGATCTGTCGGGCGTCTGGGGCATCTACCGCGGCGGCCGCGGCGCCGACCCGAAGTTTGCGGCGCCCGCCGCCGGACAACTGGTTTTGAAGCCCGAGTATGCCAAGCCGTATGAAGCGCGGCGAGCCGCGGAGGCAGAGGCGTTGAAGCGCGGCGAGCAACTGGCCAACGGCAGTGTTCAATGCGTGCCGTACGGCGTACCGGGGATGATGTCGATCGCGATTTACCCAATAGAGATCATTCAGACCCCCCGGCAGGTCACCATCATTGGGGAAGCGTTCAGCGAAGTGCGCCGGGTTTACATGGACCAGCCGCAGGCCAAAATTGAAGACGTGGCGCCGGGATATTACGGGCGCTCCGTCGGACATTGGGAAGCGGATGCGCTGGTAGTGGACACGATCGGAATCAAACCGGCCGTGGGCTATCGCGGCACGCCGCACAGCGATCAGATGCGGATCACGGAGCGATTCAAGTTCGTCGCCGCGGACATCCTGCACGACCAGATCACCATCGAGGATCCGATTGTGCTCGAGAAGCCGTTCACCTACACGGTGGCGTACAGGCGCATGCCGAACTATGAAATGGTCGAATTCGTTTGCGACAACAATCGCGAATACGTCGATGAAAAGGGTGTCGTCCGGTTGAAACTGCGCGATCACTGAGGAGCGAAGCAATGCATAAACAAATTAGAGCGGCGACGCTGGCCTTGTTCGCGGCTGCCTTCAACGTCGCGGCGCAGCCGCCAGCTCAGTTAGGTGCGCTGGCGCCCGCGAACGTGTCGAAACCTCGCCCCAAACCGCCGTTCGACCTTACGGGGACCTGGATGCACGGCGGCGGCCAGAATAACGGGTTCAGGTTCTCTCCGCCCGCCGGCTTCAAGCTCACTCCGGCTGCGCAGATTCACTATGACGCGTCCCGCAAGGCGGCCGCGGAGGGCAAGGTGTATCACGACGACATTGGCCAATGCTGGCCGGCCGGCCTGCCCGTGCTCATGACGCGCGTGTGGCCCATCGCCATGATCCAGAACCCCACCACGATATTCATGATCAGCGGCTTCATGAACAGCGTGCGTATCATTTACCTGGACGGCCGGAAGCACACCGACCCTGACATCGTCGTGCGCAGTTTTAATGGCGAATCAATCGGGCACTGGGAAAACGACACACTCGTGGTCGACACCAACAGCTTTGTCGACGACCATCACTGGATCGACAATGGAATCCCTGCGACCGAAGCGCTCCATATCGTCGAGCGCATGCGTTTGATCGACAAAGGCGCGAACCTGGAGATCGAGTACACCTTAAGCGACCCCAAAAGCTGGGAAGGGGAATGGAAGATGACCAAGCGCTGGAGGCGGGTCGACGACACCGATATCACGGAAGCTTCGTGTTTACCCGATCTCAACGCCCACATGCCGAGCACGAGCTCGAGCCTGAACATCCGCTAATCAAGAGGAGAAAGTATATGAGAGGGTTACTGATCGCGTGCGTGCTCGCCGGTTCGGCCTATGCGCATCACTCGATGGCCGGGTTCGATCGCGCCAAGACGGTGAACCTGGTCGGGACGGTGAAGCAATTCAAGTGGGCCAATCCTCATTCGTGGATCGAGATGGAGGTCCCGAACGATAAGGGTGGCGTGGACACCTGGAACGTGGAAATGACGTCCCCGGCTGTTCTCATCCGCGCGGGCTGGAAGTCGACATTGCTCAAGCCGGGCGATAAGGTGAGCGTCGCTGCCCACCCGCTGATCACGGGCGATCCGGGGGCAATCTTCGTATCGGTCACGGTTGCCAGCGGAGAGACATACACGGATCGGCCTCCACAGCCAGCCACGAAACAGTGAGATTCGTTCAGCCCGCTCCCTCACGGTCGCGGTTCAGTAAGTGGCTGATTGCGCAAAGTGCCGGCACCGAACCGCGACCGTGAGGGAGCGGGCCGAGAAAATAGATCCCTAGACAGCATGGAAAAAAACTCATGGCAGGTCTACGCACTGCGCTACGCGCACCACGACCGCATGGCGCGGGAAAACTTCATCGGGGGTGACCCGCACGATGGGCCGATGCCCCTCGATTATTTCATCTGGGCCGTGGTCTCGCGGGAGCGCGTGTTCGTGGTGGATACCGGGTTTGACGAAGCCGCGGCAGGCCGGCGCCAGCGCAAACTTCTGCATAGCCCCGGCGAAGGACTGAAGGCGATCGGAATCGACCCCGCGAAGGTCGAGGACGTTGTGATCACCCACATGCACTACGACCATTGCGGCAACAGTGCGCTGTTTCCCTCCGCGCGCTACCACATGCAGGACCGCGAAATGGCCTTTTGCACCGGCCGTTACATGACCCACGAGGGAATGCGGTTTCCGTTCGACGAGGACGAAGTCGTCGCCATGGTCAGACGGGTTTACGCGGGGCGGGTGGTATTTCACGACGGTGACGAGGAGATCGCGCCCGGCGTGAGTCTGCACCGCGTCGGCGGCCATTCCATGGGTTTGCAGATGGTGAGAGTACACACGCGCCGGGGCTTCGTGGTGCTGGCATCGGATGCATCGCACTTCTACGCCCACATGGAACAGGGGCGGTGCTTTCCGGTGATTTACAACATGGCCGAGGTACTGGAAGGCCACCGTCGCGCGTATGCGCTGGCGAGCTCACGCGATCACGTGATTCCCGGACACGATCCCCTGGTGCTCGCCAGATATCCGGCACCGTCACGGAAACTGAAGGGCTGGGTGGCCCGGCTGGACTAACCATGCCCAATCAGAATGTGAAGCTCGGTGCGATCGGTGTAGCGCTCGTATTCACGCGCCTCGCGGTTGCGCAGCTTGACGATCCGACCCGCCAGCTATCGAGGGACATCTTCCGGGAACTGATCGAAATCAACACGACCGATTCGGCCGGCAGCACGACAGTCGCCGCGCAAGCCATGGCGAAGCGTTTGATCGATGCCGGATTTGCCAAGAGCGATGTGGTGGTCCTGGGTCCGAATGACCGCAAGGGCAATCTTGTAGCGCGGCTTCGCGGGACCGCCACGGGGAACCACAAGCCGATCCTGGTCATCGGTCACCTCGATGTCGTCGAAGCCCGCCGGGAGGATTGGACGACCGATCCGTTTCAATTCGTCGAGAAGGACGGCTACTTCTACGGCCGCGGAACCCAGGACGTGAAGGTCAACGATGCTGTAGTCGTCGTCACGCTGATCCGGATGAAGCGCGAGGGCTACCAGCCGGACCGCGATATCATCGTCGCACTCACCGCCGATGAAGAAGGCGGAACCGCGAACGGCGTCGACTGGCTTCTGAAGAACCACCGCGCTTTGGTTGACGCGGAGTTCGTGCTCAACGTCGACGCGGGCGGTGTCTACACCGAAAAGGGCAGGCCGATCGACGTAGAGGTCGAAGCCACGGAAAAGTTGTACGCCGATTTTCAGCTCACCTCGACGAACCCCGGCGGGCATAGTTCGCTACCCGTGCCGGACAATGCCATCTATCATATTGCGAATGCGTTGGGGCGGTTGGAGCGCTCTTCGTTTCCGTTTGAACTCAACTCGGTCACTCGCGCCTATTTCGAACGCCTGTCCACCGTCGAAGCCAAACAAACCGGCGCCGATATGAAGGCCGTCCTCCGGACGCCACCGGATCCGGCGGCGATCGCGCGGCTTTCTTCGGATCCCCACTACAACGCCACCATGCGCACCACTTGCGTGGCGACTCGGCTGAATGCGGGCCACGCCAACAACGCTCTGCCGCAAACCGCTCAGGCCGTGGTCAACTGCCGGATCTTGCCCGGCCATTCTCCAGAAGCAATCCGTCAGGATCTCATTCGCCTGTTTGCCGAT
>JBGPHB010000169.1:0-7642 GCA_041484155.1 Bryobacteraceae bacterium | reverse complement strand
CATTAGTTGATGGTTCAACCCGCTCCCTTACGGTCGCGGTTCGGTATCGGCACTCTGCGCAATCACCCTCTTACCGAACCGCGACCGTGATGGAGCGGGTTGAGAAAATGGCTGATCGCGCGACTCGGCAACATTCTAGCACGCTATGACGCCGCCACCATGATGATCGCCACCAGAATCCCGACCAGGTAGCTGACTCTGTCCTTCAACGCGAACAGCACGGGGTCCTCATGAAGCTGGTCGCGGTGCGCCAGTAGCCACACCCGGCTGATCCAGTAGATCAAGAGCGGGCAGACCGCCCACAGCAACAGCGGCCGGGTGTACAGCACTCGCACATCCGCGCTGTTGATGTAGAGAGCCAGCACCAGGGCCGCGATGTATCCGCTGGAGGTTCCGAACGTGTTGAGCTGCGGCAGGTCCGCGGTGGTGTAGCCGCGCACTGCCTTGCTCTCTTCCCCGAGCGACCGCAACTCTGAATAGCGCTTCACCAGGGCCAGGCTCAAGAACAGAAACATCGAGAACCCGAGCAGCCAGGGCGAAATGGTTACAGCGGTGGCCGCGCCTCCAGCCATGATCCGAAGGGTGTAAAGTCCCGCCAGAAGGAGCACGTCTAGGATCGGCAGACGTTTCAGAAACGCGGAATAGGCGAGGGTCGCGGCCAGGTAGCCGGGGATGAACAGCGTGAACTCCGGATTGACGCGCCAGGCGACTGCCAGGCTTGCCAACGTCAGGAGCGGCGCGGCGATCAAACCTGCCCAGAGCGGCGATTCGCCCGCCGCGAAAGCGCGAGTCTTCTTGAAATGATGTTGCCGGTCCGGTCCGAGATCGAACAAATCGTTCCACAAATACACGGCCGAGGCGCACAGGCAAAATGCCACAAACGCCGCGGCGGCGGCTTCCAGGCGCGCCATGTCCCGCAGCTTGTGGCCGAAGACGAGAGGAAGGAAGATGAGGAGATTCTTCGACCATTGGTGAGGCCGGGCCGCGCGAAGCAGCGCCAGGATGGGATGCTCGGGACGAGAAAACACGTGCGCAATCCGGACCTGGAGCCGTTCCAGCGTCTTTTGAACAGGTCGCGGCGTGTTGACCAAAATCGCGTGATCCGCTTGGCGCCAGATCGGAACGTCGACGCGGGCGTTCCCGGCGTAGGCGAAGCCGCCCTTTCCATAACGAGCCTCCAGCGCCGCCAGCTTCCGCTCGCCCGCCAGATTCACTGTCCGGCTGCTTGCAAAGACCTCGTCGAACAAGTTCAGGTGTGCCGCGATCCGGTGGGCAATCTGCTCGTTGCTGGCAGTCGCGAGCGCGAGCCGCCGGCCCCTGGCCCGCTCTCGCCGTAAGAATTCGATCAGTTCGGCGCAATAAGGGAGTAGCGCGGGATCCAGGACCATCCGTTCCGCAATGCGGGCCTTGAAATACGCCTTCCCGCGAAAGAGCCAGGCCAGTAACGGGAACACAAAAAACGGATTGCGCCCGAGCAAGCCCAGGATGGACTCGAGCACAGTATCCGTGAGCACCAGCGTCCCGTCAAGATCGACGCAGAGCGGCTTATCGGAGCAATCGACAGATTCCAGCGAGGCAGCTTCCAGGGGAGAGTTCCCGGCCATGGGAGACCTCGTACAAGTATAGAGGGAATCCCGCGTGTAGACACACTGGGCTAGTACGAAAGATGTTGCGAAACCACGAAGATCGCTTATGATATACCATGCTTCCGTACCTGCTGCTGTCGCTTGAGTTGCTGACAATGCGACAAGCGCCGGTCGGGACGCAGCTTCACATCCGGCTCACGACCGCCGTGGGTTCTTACGCAAGCAAGGCCGGCACGCCGGTGCAAGCTGTTCTGATTGCTCCCGTGATCGTAGGCGGTGAAACCTATCTTCCGGAGGGCAGCATCCTATCCGGAACCGTAAACTCCGTACAGCGCGTAGGCCTGGGGATTTTCCATGAAACAGCCGCGCTCCATTTGGAATTCAGGGACGTGGCTCTGCCCGATGGCCGGAGCTTTCCCATTTCGGTGCGAGTGGAGCAGGTGGACAACGGCCGCGAACGAGTTCATCGGGATGGCAGCATCCGCGGCGTCCGCGCAACCGGTAGTCTGTCTTATCGTGTCAGTGGCTATGTAAGAACGGCTCTCTCCTGGCAGGTGCCCGCGGGGCTTGGTTTCTGGGCAATCCAAACGCTGCTGGTGCAAGTCCCGGAGTCTGAGATTTACTATCCCACGGGCGTCGAGCTTACTTTAGCGTTGACCGGGCCGCTTTCGACGGCGCGCGCGGAGTCACGCGAGCAGATGCGACCGCTCACGGACGAGGAGCGTGCGGACCTGGAACCGGTAGTCGCGGCCATGTCCCACCGCACCTATGCTCCCACCACCAATCGACCGGCGGACTTGATCAACATGCTCTTTATCGGTTCCCGCGATCAGCTTGCCGCAGCTTTCGTCGCCGCGGGCTGGACCGAAGCCCAGCCGGTGTCTTTCCGATTCCGCATGAGAGGGATCCAAGCAGTCGCTGAGGGCCGGGCATTTCTTGGCGCTCCGATGTCCCCCTTACTGCTGGATCGAACCGAAGCCGACATGTCCTGGCAAAAGGGTCTCAACGACTTTGCAAAACGCCACCATATCAGGGTGTGGAAACAATCCCGGACCGGGAGCGGTCAAGAGGTCTGGATCGGCGCCGGGACCCGGGACATCGATTTCGCATTTCTACGGCGTGGTCAAGCTTTATCCCATCGAATCCAGGAGGATGTCGATCAGGAGCGCGATAAGATCGCCAATGATCTGGTGTTCACGTCTTGCGTGGATGTGGCGGACTGGTGGGAGCGACCTGACATGTCGCGCGTAGCCCGGAATGCGACAGGCGATCCTATGAATACAGACACGCGTTTGGCGGTGATCCGGTTCAACGACTGCCCAACGCCACGGCTCTCCACGCAGACCGGCGACTTGACTCCGCTGCGGGCTCACGGAAACGGGCTGGAACGAATCATCCGGCGGCAGATCTTGAGCGCCAAGAGCGATCTGCTCCGAGCCAACATATATTGGCGCGGGTACGAGGGTACTCGCTGGATGATCGCCGCAATTCGCCGGCGTCGCCAATCGCCTTCCGATTCCGCCGGTCTCGAACGATCCGCAAAGCTTTCCTGGTCACCGTTCTCACGGGACCGCGCCGGTTCGCTTTGGTAGGTCGTCCTTGAGGATCATCTCGATCAGTTCGACGACTCCCGCGCCATGACTGCCCTGGGTAGTCAGGTCTGCCGTTTTCTTGACGTCGGGCAGTGCGTTCGCGACCGCAGCCGAAAACCCGCAGTAGCGCAGCAACGCACGGTCGTTTTCGGCATCTCCCACCCCAACCACATCAAGTCCGGACAAGCCCCAATCCGCCAATACAGCGCTCAGGCCGGACTCTTTGTTCACTCCCGGAGGAAGAACCATGACCGAACCTTTGTTGAAGACGATCTGTAGTTCCAGTCCGAGATCCCTGATGACCTCCAGGATGACGTCCTCGTTGGGACGGACCGTGGCGACGATCGAGTCTCCCACGCGGAGCGGTTGAACGCCGCGCTGCTGAAGAGTGCTTACAAACAAGGCATTCGGAGCGCCGGCCAGGACACGCTTTCTATGCACAGGGGGCCAGTACAGGACCGCTCCGTTTTCGGCAACGACGCAATCGAAGATATCGATCCGGGGAAACACGCTTTCCAGGTCTGGCAATTCTCGTCCCGTGACCAAGACCAGCCGGCGTCCCGAATGCCGCAACCTATCGAGAGCCTCTAAGGTTTCAGGGGCCACCACGCCATCTTTGGCGAGAGTTCCGTCATAGTCTGATGCCAGAGCCGCATAACGCACATCTCCAGTCTATCGAGTACGATGAGGACTGCGAGACAGATCATGGAGACCAGGACGCAGCTCAATGCCATTCGTGAACAGCGCGGCATCTCCGCGGCTCAGCTTGCCAAGCTGGTGGGCGTGAGCCGTCAGACCATCTATGCCATCGAAGCCGGCGATTATGTGCCGAACACAACCGCGGCATTGCAGTTGGCCAAAGTGCTGGAGGTACGCGTCGAAGACTTGTTCGCCCTGGAGGCAGATCCGCCGGCACGGCCCGTGCTGTTGACCGTGGACCTCATCGACGGCGCGCAAACGGCCAGGAAAGGACAGCCGGTGCAGCTTTGCCGCGTTGGCAAGCGCATGATCGGCGTTTCCGCGATTCCCCAACCGGTCACGCTCCCGGTCGCCGATGGCGTGATTGTGGAAAGCTCCAAGCGGACTCACCAGGCCGAAGTCCAAGTCTTTCAGAACGAGCTTCCGGAGGGGAAGCGTCTCCTCATCGCCGGTTGCGATCCCGGGATTTCGTTATTAGCGCAGCATCTGGCAAGGTTCGACGATGTCGATATGGTGGTTGCGCCGTCGTCCAGCCAGCAGGCGCTGGAGTGGCTGAAGCAAGGCAGCGTTCATATTGCGGGTACCCACTTGCGGGATTCGTCGAGCGGAGAATACAACCTTCCGACGATCAAGCGCCTGTTTCCGCAAGGCATGGTGAAAGTGGTTACCTTCGCGATCTGGGAACAAGGACTCGTGCTGCAGAACGGCAATCCCAAGAGCATTCGCGGCGCCGGGGATCTGGCCCGCAAGGACGTTCGCATTATCAATCGAGAGAAGGGAGCGGGAAGCCGCGAGCTGCTCGATCAGCAACTTCGTGCGGCCGGAGTGGCGCCCGATTCAGTCAGCGGATACGACTCGATCGCCCACGGACACTTACAAGTCGCGCTCTCGGTCAGCCTAGGCGAAGCGGATTGTTGTATCGCGACGCGGTCGGCCGCGCGTGCTTTCGGATTGAGTTTCCTGCCCCTCGCGACGGAGCGCTACGACCTGGTGATTCGCCGCCAGTATGCCCGGCTTCCCGCCGTTCAGGCTGTGTTGGACGGCCTCAACCGCGCAGCCATCCGGCGCAAACTGGAGATCCTCGCCGGCTACGACACCAGCCATACCGGCGAGGTGTTGATCACGTGACGCGCGACAAGACCTGCCGAGCGGATTCCCAAGATCGCCAATGAGGCAACAATCGCGCATTTCTATTCAGCAGCAAAAGCGGCACCGTGCTCTCGGAGTACTTCTGATAGGTCAGCGTTGAATCGAACGAATGCGGGGAGAGAATCGAGTGCGGAGAAGTCACCCGTGAGTTCAGCGATGCGATGCACCAGCCTACCAGTCTTGAGCGAGCGACGCCGGCGCACGTTTAGGCCACTCGCTCGTATGAGGAGACCGTGAAGAAGCCGCTTTGGATCAGCGATGCCTTCAACTGCCACAGTCTCGGGCATTCCAAGCGGCACCCGTCCCCGTGGATTGTCAGCGGCCGCGCGAATCGCTCCTTCGTCGTGGAGTAACCACGCCTCCATCATTCGGACCGGCACAACTCTGACTGCTGGCGGGATTCGGCGGTCCGTCGCGGCGATTGTAAGAGCGCGAGAGATCTCATCCGATCGTTCTTCCCTGGTTATTCCCTCGGCGTCGCGATGCACGAATAAGAGACCACAGGGGTAAAGCTGTGATGCGAGGGTGATTTTCGAGACCAGTTCTCGCGGCGGCCTGGGGACCCTGCGCAGGTCCGCCCATGCCGGATCTATCGAATCTCGAACACCGTTCCGGCGAAGGCACCACGAAAGAATCGGGATTAACGCTCGCTCCGAGCTACCGTCCGAGATCAACGCGTACTTCACGTCGGATTCTCGCCGAATAGACTGAACTGCCTAATCTCGGCCCGATCAATCACGCGGCGTCGATCGAAAGGTTCCTCCTGCGACGGTTCTTCGACACTAACCGGGTTTAGATAGGCCAACAGTCGACCTATCGAAACCGCACTCATGGCGCCGCTCTTATGCCGCCAAGTTCCCGCGAGGCAGCTAAAGGAGAGGCTCTTAAATCTCTTGCCGGCTCTCTCGTTTTCAACTAGCTCAGCCATCAAAAGACTGTCCTCTGGCACCTGCATGACTACGCTCGGCGAATGCGTGTTGATGATCACCTGACGGAGCGGATTGTCGGGTCCAATGACGTCGTGGACATTCGTGGCAAGGTCTTCAAGTAGCTGAATCATCGCGGGAATTCGTTCCGGGTGAATTCCATTTTCGGGCTCTTCCAGGCAAAAGGCGCCTTGAGTCTCGGAGTCCAAGGAGAGAACGGCGAGTGCGAGAAACCGAAGTGTGCCATCAGACAGAGCCCGCGCGGCGTGTGCGGTTCCGTCTCGTCCAGTCAAATACAATGTAAGCAATTCACGACGCTCGTCGCGGTCGACGTTGACCGACCGAACGTCACCAATTAGTTCCGAGAGGGTGCTCGCGACGGTGCTGTAGACCTCTGCTTCCAGTGCGTCCGCAGCCTGATCGGATGCCCCTCGACCGTTTGAGTGGACAGGTCGCGCAAGGCGGTAAAGAGTAGCCGGTAAGTGCGCTCCATCGCTGCCAAGTCTCACGGGTGCTGAAAATTCGTCCGGTTCTCGTAGGGCCGAGGGCTCGAGTTGCAAAAAGCGCCACGATTGCATCTCTCTTCTCGCCAAGGTGGCGGTCGGGCTTTCAGCGGCGCTGGCGGCCGACAGCGCGGTGCGAGGAAGGTTGGCTGCCAATAGTGAACGGGCCTTGCCACTGCTCCCACCATCCTGGTGAACCTTTATGACCCCACGATTGGAGTCGGTCGAAATGTAGTACGGCGTCCAGCGCCGTCATACCACCGCTGATTTACGCCAAGGACTAACGTGCTCAAATCGTAGACGCTTGGGCGCGTCCCCCAACTTGATGTACGCCAATTCCTCCTTCGTCAGCTCGAGCGCGCCAAGGGACCGGTTGTCTTCATCCTTTCGGTACCGAAGAGATACAGCGTATCGCACAAACGTACTACTTGCTTCCGCCTCTTGGCCAAGGTCGTCAAATCCCTTGTGGGGAATAATCATCTCTGCCTCAAACGACATCATGTCGGCAAACTCATTCCCGACATGATGAAAGAGACTTCGGACGTCCCCTGTTCTGCCACCTTCGTCTCGAATCGACAAAGCGGCGTCCATCAAGGGTTTGCTCGCAAGGGCGCTCAAAAAAGCGATCGCATCAAAGAGATTCGACTTTCCAACGCCGTTCGCACCTGCGATACACGTGAATGGACCAAACCATACATCAACGTCGACCAAGTTCTTGAAGCCCGAAACTCTCAATCGTGTGAGCATCTTCAGCCCCATTCATATCGTACTAGGGAGGCCCACTAAAAAAGGCCGCCCGTTGCCGGGCGGCCTCTTTTAGTCTTCAGACTTCCTCGGACTTAGTAGTCCATCCCACCCGGTCCGTGCTCGCCACCCGGCATCGGGGCGGACTTCTTCTCCGGGATCTCGGCGATCATCGCTTCCGTCGTCAGCATCAGCGCGCTAATCGACGCTGCGTTCTGCAGCGCCGAGCGCGTGACCTTGGTCGGATCGATGACGCCGGCTTTCACCAGGTCTTCGTACTCCACCGTAGCGGCATTGAACCCGAAGTTGGGGTCCTTGTTGGCGCGGATCTTCTCGATCACGATGGCGCCCTCGTAGCCGGCGTTGCCCACGATCTGGCGAACCGGCTCCTCGCACGCGCGGCGGATAATGTCGACGCCGATCTTCTCGTCGCCTTCCGTCTT
>JBGPHB010000168.1:0-7648 GCA_041484155.1 Bryobacteraceae bacterium | reverse complement strand
CAGGGCTGCGACCCCGGCCGCCACCGGATAGAAAGCGATCGACCAGGGATCAGACTTCTTGGGGCCCAAAGCACGGAACGCCACGAAACACGCCCCCGACGCCAGCATCAAGCGAACCGGAGCGTCGAACCGCGTGAGACTCGGGAAATGGAAGGTCGCCTGCGATATCAGAACCGCTACCACCGTTGCCAGGAGCGATTGCAGAAAGATTTTGGGCGCGGGACGGTCCCTCCGCACCAGCGCCTGGAGGAACAATGCCGAACCGGCCATGATCATCGTCTCCGGCCACGCCAGCCGCGGCAGCGCCAGGATGATAAAGACGAAGCCCATCGTCGAACCATCGGCCAGCTCGAGCCCGAATGCCGTCAGCGCCAGCAGCGAGTATGCGAAGAACGCGCTAGTACCTGTCGCGCCGGAGAACCATGCCGTCCCCATCAGAATGACAAGGGCGCAGATCGCAAGTCCAATCTTTTGCAGCATCGGGTTCGTATTTCAATGCATGCCGGGTGCCACCAAGGATGCATTGTAAATGCGCGCATCGGCGCGGGGAGTGAGCCAAACTGTCCAGGTTCGTGCGACAGATTGACCGGAGCTTGTACGATATTCGTGCGTTTTCAAGGTTCAGGAGTTATGGAAGCCCGCATGCAAGCATGGGGAGACCGTGGACACTATGTTGCGAAAGTCTAAAACTCTTTTGGAAGCGAATCGGGCGGCGGGCCGGCTATTTCAGCCAGGTGCACGCGTGCCCGGCTCGATTCTCTCCTTCGTGCCGGGACACGGCGGATCAAAGGCGGTTGCGGAGGACTTGAGCCGAATCTTGGCGGAAGCCCTGGGCATCGCCGCGTTGCTGGCCGATTTCGATTCGGGCGAAGCGCCGCAGCGTCTGGATGCGCGCACCTGGGGCGCCCTGGTCTCCGAAGTCGACGGACTCGGTGTGCTGGGCGCCCGCCAAGTTCATCCCAGGCAGGTTGGGCAATTGTTGGAATATGCGCGCGATTACTACGCTGTCGTCTGCGCCGACCTGACCCACGCCAGGGAATCACACGCACTCGAAGTATTGCGCGTTTCCGGGGGAATCTTCCTGGTGGCGAATTCCGACCACTCGTCGCTCCAGGGCGTGCGGGAGAAAATCGCGTGGCTGCGTTCGATGGATTTGGACGACCGCTGTGGATTGCTGCTGGCGCGGGATCCGAAAGGCGTCAGCCCCCGCGAGGCAGAAGATCTCACCGGCGTGCCGGTGTGCAGCCTGATAGACACCGGAGAGCAACTCGCGCAACTGGCCATGTGGCTGGCATCGGCAAACAAGGCCGGAGCGACCGGACAGGTATGTGAATACGCGCTAGCAGTCTAGGCGTTTTCAGCCTGCACTGATAGACACACTGACTTCTTTGTCCGCTGCCAAGATTCGTTGGACGCGTGGGGCAGCCAGTCATGGCGGCGAGCCGGCCTCCAGGCCGGCTTTTCTTGTCCCGACGCGGCAGAAAAAAGCCGGCACGACTGCCCGCCCCACCTGCTATGTTGCGCTGTGTTCATCGCGCCGTTCTTGCTGATAAACTGAATGGCGATGAACATCAGAAAAGCGCGGGCCGCGGTGCTCGCGGGGGCTCTGCTTTCTTCCGTGGCTGGCCAGGCGCCTCGCGCGGAGGGGCCCTCGACCGCGATCCAGCGGCGCGCCGCGCCACCCGCACGGATCAACAACTTCACCGTGCAACCGGGTTCCATTCAGCCCGGGCAATCTGTCATGTTGGTGTGGGCCGTGGAAAATCCGCAAGCGACCACCATCGATCAGGGCGTGGGCGTCGTAACGCCCCGGGGCAGCCGCCGCGTGTCGCCGGCCGCAACCACCACCTACACGCTCACGACGCGCGGGCCGAACGGCACTGTGACGAAAGCGGTGACCGTGACCGTCGCCGGCACCGCTCCCGTGGGCACGAACCAGCTGGAAACGGCAAAGCAGGAAGTGCCGCGCACGCCGGAGGGGAAGCCGGACCTTTCAGGAGTGTACGGTTTCGCCGGCGCTCGTAATACTCCCGCGCCGGCTCTGAAGCCCGGAGCGGAAAAATTCAAGGTCGTCCACGGCCCAAACTTTGTGGGGTTGACTGCGGACTGTATGCCTCTCGGTGTACCCGGGTCCTTCGGTGTGCCCTATCCTTTCCAGATCGCGCAGACCCCGAACCTGCTGATGATCTTCTACGAATATCCCAATACGTTCCGCATCATCCCGACGGACGGGCGGCCGCATCCGGTCGATCCCGATCCTACCTGGATGGGAAACTCGGTCGGTCATTGGGAGGAAGACACCCTGGTGATCGACACGATCGGCTTTAATGAAAAGACCGAGGTGAACGGTTATCGCCATACCGACGCCATGCACGTGGTCGAGCGGATTCGCCGCATCGAGGTGGGCAGCCTGCAGTACGACGTCATCATCGAAGACCCGAATGTGTTTGCGGCGCCCTGGGTTATGCCCACCAGAAGTTTCCCGCTCCGCCCGGAGCTGGAAAAGATCGATGAGTTCGTGTGCGAACAACCGCGACTACACCCCGTTGTTCAACAAGAAGGATTAGCTGCTGCCGAAGATGCTAGTGTTCTACAAGGAGAAAGTATGAAAGCCATCAACGAAATAACCATTACCGATGCCGCAATTGAGCAAATGGCCACGACCCAGGATCCGCGCCTGAAGACCATCATGGCGGCTGCCGTCCGGCACCTGCACGCTTGGGCGCGCGAGGTGGATCTCACGCCCGAAGAGTGGATAGCGGGAATCGGTTTTCTTACCGCCGTGGGCCAGAAGTGCACGGCCTTCCGGCAGGAATTCATTCTACTTTCAGATACCCTGGGGCTCAGCAGCCTGGTGAATTCTTTGCATGACAAGCGCGCGACCGAAGACGGCACCAAGTCGAGTCTGCTGGGGCCCTTTTATCGCCAGGATTCGCCGCAGCGGAAGCTGGGTGAAACCATTGCGACCAAGACAGCGGCGCCGCAGATCGCGATTTATGGACGCGTGACGAATGCGAACGGCCAGGGGATACCCAATGCCTCCGTCGAGGTCTGGCAACCGGACGAGGAGGGCTGGTACGATCTGCAAAAGCACGATCCTTCGGAGATGGACTTGCGCGGTTGTTTCCATACGGATTCTGAAGGGCGCTATCACCTGCGCACCATCCGGCCTTGCGGATACATGATCCCGATGGATGGCCCGGTTGGCGATATGATCCGAGCGCAGGGACGCCATGGCTATCGCCCCGCGCACATTCACTTTCTGGTCGGAGCCCCCAAGCATCGGGAGTGTGTGACGGCTCTCTATCTGGCCGGTGACGACCACATCGACTCGGACACCGTGTTCGGCGTAACAGAATCGCTGGTGACGGACACCAAGAACAACGACACGTCTTCGCCCCTTCCGGGTCTGCCCAGCATTCGATTCGACTTCACGCTCGCGGCCGCCAAGGACGCGCTCTCGGGCCGCGTCGGCGCGGATCCGTCGCAGTTCATCAAGAATGCGGCGGACGGTGCGCACTAAAACCGATCCCTTGCTTTCTCAGCCCGCTCCCTCACGGCCGCGGTTCGGTTTGTAATATTCGTGGTATGGCGCCCGTTCCGAACCGCGACCGTCAGGGAGCGGGCCGACTAACATGCTAGAGAGGATTTCATGCGCACCCTTCTGATCGCGATAGCGTTGTTCGCGGGAATGTTGGCGTCCGCTCAGGATCGCTGCGCCGATGCGCGCGACCTGAGATTGGTCAACGGCCGGATCTACACGATGGACCAGAAAAACTCCATCGTGTCCGAGGCGACGATTCAGGATGGCCGATTCAGCGGGAAGGGTAAGCTCAGCCCCTGCACGAAGGTCATCAACCTGCGCGGCCGTACCGCGGTACCGGGGCTGATCGACAACCATAACCACATTGTGCTGCTCGGCATCCGACCGGGTCACGATACGCGGCTTGAGACCGCCGCCTCCATCGCGGACGTGCAGGCCACGATTAAGGCCAGAACGAAGACCGTGCCGGCCGGGGCGTTCATCACCGCCATGGGCGGCTGGAATCCGGCGCAGTTTGCCGAGAAGCGCCTGCCCACGCTGGAGGAACTGGACGCGGCCGCGCCCAGCCATCCGGTCCTGCTGTTCCAGGCCTTCACTGGTCCGGCCGCAACCAACACTCCGGGCAAGGCTTTTTTCACGGGGAAAGGCATCGCCGTCGGCGCGGACGGATCCATAGCGGTGAATGCTCCTTCGGTCGCGGCGCTGAACGCGCTGCGCGCGGTGCAGACTCTAGAGGACAAGAAACAAGGAACTCTGGACGCGATGGCTTACTCGGCCAGCGTGGGAGTTACCACCAACGTCGACATGGGCGCGTTCGTCATTCCCGGTACGCCGGATATCCAAAGCGCGTTCGCCTTCGACACGCTTGCCAGCGCCGATCCGTTCCGCATGTATGACGCGGTCCTGCAACTCCATCGGGACGGGAAGATGTCTACTCGCCTCCGCATCTTCTACCTCAGCATGGACACCCAACCGAATGTCCCGCTGCTGAAGGAGCGCTTGCTCAACGCCTTTCCCGATTTCGGCGACGACACGATGAGGGCTTCCGGCATCGGCGAGTTCGCCACCAACTGGCCCCTCTTCGGGAACGTCACGCCGCCGCCGAACTACGAGACCGCGTTGAAGCTGGTGGCCGCGCAGGGATGGCCGTTTCAGCAGCACAGCCTGACGCTTGCCGAGGACCAGCTCACCGCGACCACGTTTGAAGCGGTGAACGCCACGCGGCCCATTAAGGACTTGCGCTGGTCCGTGGCTCACGTTCCCCGCATCGACCAGGCGACCGTGAATCGATTCAAGGCGCTGGGCGCCGGGATCGCGGTACATCCTTTTGAATATCTGGCGGGCGGTCCGGGGGCGGGTCCGCCTTTGCGGATGATCGTGGACAGCGGAATTCACGTGGGCGCCGGCTCCGATTCGGCCCAGATTTCCACCTTGAACCCTTGGCTGATCATCTATTACATGACCACCGGCAAGAACGCCGCCGGAGCGGTGATCAACGCCGGGCAACAGCTTACCCGGATGGAGGCCATCCGCCTCTATACGGCCGAGAACGGCTGGTTCCTTCACGAGGAGAACAAGCTTGGATCCATCGAGCCCGGCAAGCTGGGCGACCTGGTCGTGCTCAGCGACGATTTCTTCGATCCGAAGAAAGTTTCTGATGAGGGAATCAAGCGGCTAAAATCGGTGCTTACCATCGTCGACGGCAAGGTCGTGTACGACCAAATGCATTAGGTTCCGGGACAAGAAAGCCGGCCTGGAGGCCGGCTCGCCTGCAAGACTGCCTGCCCCACGCGCGTAGAACACACTCTCAAACTTGGGTTCACCCTGCCGATAAGAACCGCGAGGCCACGAACCCATGGAAACCTTAGTCGAACTTACGAGTCCTAAGCCGCCAGCGACCAGCACCCCCTGGGCATTGGACAACCTGCCGCCATTTCCCGCGGTGGCGACCCGGTTGATGCACATGCTTTCCAAGGAGGACACCGAGATCGCCGAGATCGGCAAGATGATTGGGGCCGAACCCGTTTTTGCCGCGCGCGTGCTGCGGATGGCGAATTCCCCTCTGTTTGCGCTGGAGCGGCGAGTCAAGACCATCTCACACGCGATCGTGGTCTTGGGTCTGGCGCGCGTAAAGTCCATTACCATGACGCGTGCCTTGGGAGATTTCGTCGCGCCCGCGCTCAACGTCAAGGCTTTGCGCGTGTGCTGGCAAAACAGCCTGGCCGGCGCGTTCCTTGCGGAGAGTCTGGCCCGGGCTTGCAGGCTGGACCCGGATACGGCTTACGTCGCTGCCCTGCTGCGCGACATCGGCCGGCTGGCCCTACTGGTCAAGTACCCGGGACCTTATGCGAATCTGCTGGCCGTGGCTCAAGAAAACGCATACAACCTCTTGACCACCGAGCGGGACCTGTTCGACATCGATCATTGCGAAGCGGGAGCGTGGATGGCGGAGCATATGACACTGCCGCCGGAGTTATGCGAAGTGGTCGCCTATCACCATGACCCGCCGAGCGGAGACCGGTTCCGGCTGGTCCATTTGGTCCGGCTCGCCGACTTGCTTGCCGACGCGCTTGGTTATGCAGTAATGACGCCGGTCCAGCCCCAGGATTTCGACACAGTGCTCCAGGAACTGCCGGAAACGACGCGTTCCCGCTTTGGGCAAACGTCAGAGGAGCTGAAAGCTGAGATCGACGCGAGAATCCACCTCTGGAATTGATTCGTAGCATAATGCAGGGATATGCGTTTTCGCGCGCGCGCCGCTCACGCCGAAGGCCGGCTCACGCGCGAGGAACTTAGGCCCGTGGAAGACCGCGCCATCGCGGCGCACCTGGAGTTTCACATTTCCGAACAGAACCCCGCCTTGAAGAAGGTGTAAGAAAATCGTTCAACCCGCTCCGTAACCGTCGCGGCTCGGCGCCGACGCTTTGGGTAATCAGCCACTTACCGAACCGCGACCGTGAGGGAGCGGGTTGGGAGGACAATTCCTTACACCTTCTGACGGGCAGGGCTTGCGGGGTGTTGTAAACGTACGACAAAGCCCCGCCCCGTTAGGGCGGGGTAGCGCGGGCCTCTAGCCCCGCACTTGCTTCCATTGACAGGGACGCGTCGGCCTGTCATACTTTGTGGCAATTCAGAACGCCTTGGAGGGAAGTGATATATGAGGTATCTCTCGACCGCTTTGTTCGTCCAGATTCTCTGGGCCCAATCCGCTTCCGTATCGCAGATCACGGGAACGGTCCAGGATTCCACTGGACTGGCTGTGCCAGGGGCCCGGGTTGCCGTCACTCAAACCGACACAGGCCTCACCCGAACCGCCGAAAGCGGGGCGGACGGCGGTTACATCCTGCCTAGTTTGCCTATCGGCCCGTACCGCCTGGAAGTCAAGAAGGAAGGGTTCAGTACATACGTGCAGTCCGGCATCGTCCTGCAAGTCAACACCAGCCCCACCGTCGATATCGCGTTGAAGGTTGGCTCGGTGAGCGAACAAATCGTTGTGGAAGCCGCCGCCGCGTTGGTGGAAACTCGCAGCACCGGCGTGGGGCAGGTGGTGGATCAGCAAAGGATCGTGGATATCCCCCTGAACGGCCGCTACGCGACCGATCTGATTTACATCATCGGGGCTGCCTCCACCGCTCCCAACGCCGACCTGGTTTCGACCAAGAACTACCCCAATGAGGCTGTTCTCAGCATTGCGGGCGGACTGGCGAATGGGACTGCTTATACGCTCGATGGCGGTACGCACAACGATCCGTTCAACAATTTGAACCTGCCGTTCCCCTTCCCGGACGCCCTGCAGGAATTCAAGGTGGAAACCAGCGCCTTGCCCGCTCAATACGGGTACCACTCCGCCGGCGCCATCAACGCGGTAACCAAGGCGGGCACCAACGGGTTCCACGGTAACGCCTTCGAGTTTGTCCGAAACTACGTGTTCAACGCCCGGCAGTTCCTGGCGGTGGGGCGCGATTCGCTGAAGCGCAACCAGTATGGCGGAACTTTCGGCGGGCCGATCAAGAAGGACAAGCTATTCTTCTTTCTCGGCTATCAGGGCACCATCATAAAGTCCAATCCGACACAGTCCTTCAGTTTTATCCCCACTGCGGATAT
>JBGPHB010000167.1:0-7654 GCA_041484155.1 Bryobacteraceae bacterium | reverse complement strand
ATCGTCGCTTCGCTATTGATCTTCCTCGCCAGCCATCGAGCCGTGGAGTTGATTCACCAGATTGCGGCGTCCGGGCAAGTGGTCGAGATCGCAACGCCAGCCGCCGAGCGCTTGACCGCGTCCCCTCAAATCCCGCCGGGAGCGCCTCCCCTGCTGGGATTTCGTGTGTTGGCGGGCCGGGCGCACCACCGCTTTGGGGATCTGGACCTGGTGCTGGACGATGCGGGCCATTAAATGGCTGATTCCGGCGGCGATCGCATGCCTTGCCGGCGCGCAAACCACCACGGATGCGCTGGAGGCGTTCCGGCGCGGTCAATACGGATTGGCGCGCCAGATGTTCGAAAAGGCCGTAGCGGCGTCTCCGAACGACGGTACGGTTCGGACGTTCTTAGCTCTTAGCCGCGCCGCGACGGGAGCCTGTGACGCCGCCATGGCGGAGCTCGAGCAGCAGTTTCGCGGCAACGCAGACGCTTCTCTGCGGCGCCTCGCCGGCATCGCGCTGGTGCAGTGTCAAGTGGCGCGAGGCCGCGTGGAAGACGCGTGGCCGGTCCTCGATCAACTCCAGAAGAGTTTTCCGTCGGACGCCGACGTCCTGTATGAAACGGCGAAGCTTCACATGAAAGCGTGGAATGAAGCGGTGTTTCAGATGTACCAACGAGCCCCCGCTTCCTTTCGTGTGAATCAGCTCTCCGGCGAGATTTTCGAAATTGAGGGCCGCTATGCGGAAGCGGCCGCCGAATACCGCAAGGCGATCGAGAAGAATCCGGCCGCACTGAATCTGCACTACCGGTTGGGCCGCGCGCTGCTGCTCGAATCGCACGATGCCACCCATCTTCGGGACGCTCGCAGGGAGTTTGAAGCGGAACTGCTTCTGAACCCCAGCGATGCCGTGGCAGAGTACCAAATCGGCCAGACTCTCGTGGCCGAACAGAATGCAGCCGGCGCCGGCCAGCACTTCGCGAAGGCGGTCTCGCTCAATCCGGATTTCGCGGAAGCTTTGATTGCGCTGGCCAAGACGAATTCGGGCAGTGATGCAATCGCTCTGCTGGAACGCGCCGTCAAGCTGCAGCCGGAGAGCGAGTCGGCGCATTACAATCTGATGCTCGCGTATCGTAATGCGGACCGGACGGCGGAGGCCCAGCGCGAAAAGGCTGTGCTTGATAAGATCCAGCGTCCCCCGGAAGGGGAGTTTACCGATTTCCTCAAGCGACTCGGCGAGAAAGCGCCCCAGCAGTGAAGCTGGTGCTGGTTGGCGCTAGCGTGTTGCTATTCGCGGGCGGCGCATATCGCACCCACTTTGAGAACATCGCGGCCAGCGCCGGTCTGACCCAGGTATTCCCGAATGGAGGCGACAAGAGCAAACAGTTTATTGTCGAAACCACGGGAAGCGGGACGGCGTTTGTGGACTACGACAATGATGGTTTGCTCGACATCTTCGCGGTCTCGGGCGAGGGCGGTGTCAGCCGGCTCTACCACAATGAAGGCAAGGGGCATTTCCGGGACGTAACCGCCAGTATGGGACTCGGAGGAGCATCTGGCTGGGGCCAGGGCGTTTGCGCCGCGGACTACGATAACGACGGCTTCACCGATCTCTTCGTCACCTATTGGGGACAGAATCGCCTTTACCGGAACGCGGGCGGCAAGAGATTTGAAGACGTCACCGAGCGCGCCGGGTTGAAACAGGATCGGATCCGTTACAACACCGGTTGCGCCTTTCTGGACTACGATAACGACGGCCACGCCGACCTGTTTGTCGCGAACTATCTGAAGTTCGATTTCAAGACGGCGCCCAAGCCGGGAGAGAATCCGTATTGCTGGTATCGAGGGCTCGCGGTGAGTTGCGGACCACGCGGGCTCCCCTTCGATCGCAACATTCTGTACCACAACAACGGAGATGGGACGTTTCGGGATGTCTCACTTTCCTCCGGAATCGCCCAACCGGATCGGAACTACTCGCTGGGAGCGCTCACTGGCGATTTCAATGGCGACGGCTTGGTGGACATCTATGTGGCATCCGATCAGACGCCATCGCTCCTCTATATCAATCGAGGGAACGGCGTGTTCTCGGAGGAAGCGCTATTGCGCGGCGCGGCATTCGATGAAAATGGCAAAGCCATGTCGGGTATGGGTGTCACGGCGGCGGATTACGACGGGGACGGATGGCCGGATATTTTCCGCAGCAATTTTTCCGACGAACGGGAAACTTTGTACCGCAACCGGGGGCGGGGCGACTTTGATGACGTCACCGCCGCCACCGGTCTGTCCCGCAACCTCCGCTACGTCGGCTGGGGCTGCGGGTTTTTCGATTTCGACAATGATGGCTGGAAGGATCTCCTGCTCGTAAACGGGCACGCTTTTCCCGAGGTCGACCGGCTGGGGATCGATATTCATTATCGAGACCGCGCCATCCTATATCGAAATCTCGGTAACGGCCAGTTCGCGGATGTCTCGGAGACCTCGGGACCCGCATTGCTGGAACGGCATTCCTCGCGCGGCGCGGCCTTCGGCGATTTCGATAACGATGGGCTCGTGGAAGTCTCGATCAACAATCAGAACGAGCCGCTTTCCCTGTTGAAACAGTCCGCGCGGCCGGGGAATCATTGGATATCGCTGAAACTGACGGGTACGCGTTCCAACCGTAGCGCGCTGGGAGCGAGAGTGAAATTGACATCCGGCGGGCGCACGCAAATCGATGAAGTACGCAGCGGTGGAAGCTATCTTTCCCAAAATGACTTCCGCCTTCATTTTGGCCTCGGCGTGGCGCGCCAGGTGAGCCGCATCGAGATTGCGTGGCCCTCCGGGGCGCGGCAGGTTCTCGAAAACACAGCCGCGGACCGCGTGGTCGCGATCAACGAGCCTCGCTAAGCCTGTGAGTGGGGCAGGATGGCAGAGACTCTCTTCGGACGTTCGAAGATGACAAGCTGAAGCATGTCCCACAGCCCGCGCAGCTTTTGCCCCTTAGCGCTGACTTTCCGCAATCAGGCGGGTGCGCTCCGCTTGGGTCCAGCGGAAGATGGCGTCCACGTCGGATTCGGAAAGCCTGGCATCGGGATGCAGGAGAATGTATTCAGACACCGGCATTTCGCGATCTTTCACCTGGTTGGCGATTTCCGAGAGGCTTCTCTGCTTCCGGACTGGAGAGTACTCGTCCCATCTCGACAGGTTGAGGTGCAGTCTGCCCTGCGACACATCGCGTCTGATCCACCAGGAAACGGGTGCGACGTACGCATACCACGGGTAGTGCGTCATTTCCGAGTGGCAGTCCCGGCAGGACCGGTTGATCGCCGCAAGCACGGGCGCCTCAATCCGCGCGCCAGACAGAAGTGGCTGGGCCGGCACATCGGAGGGAGAGGGCGCGGTTAGAAACGACACGATTGCGGTGACGGTCAACCCAGTGAACAGCAATCGTGATTTGAGGCTCAAGAGATTATACGGAAGTGTCCGTGCCCGATGCCAGGATGCTGATCACGCGGCGGGCAGTTTTGGCGGCCGCGGTGGATTCGCGGATGATCAAGTGAGTGCCGATGGAGAACTCGGCCCCTTCCATATCACCGCTAATGGATTGAAACAACGCATTGCAGGCCAGGCTGGCGAGTTCCGAGCGGTGAAGGCGCACGGTGGTCAAGGGTGGTTCGGTGAACTGGGCCAGGTCGATATCATCGAAGCCGATCACGGAGATATCGTGAGGAACCCGCAGGCCGGCCTGGTGGATTCCGCGCAACACGCCGATCGCCGTCAGGTCATTCGAGGCAAGCACAGCGGTTGGCGGATGGGGGCGCTGCAACAACCGGGTGATGGCGCTCAATCCGCCATCGATCTTATGATTGCCTTCCTCGATCAACTCCGGACGCGCTTCCGCGACCCGGTCTCGCAGGCACATCAGAAATGCCTCGCGGCGGAGGCGCGCCGACTTCAAATTGGCCGGTCCGCTGATAAATGCGATCGAAGTGTGTCCCAAGGAGCGGAGGTGATCCACCGCTTGCGCGATTCCTTGGCCATAGTCCACCTTGACGTTGCTGACGCCCTTCGCCACTCTGCCAACATCCAGGAATACCAGAGGAACTTTGCGGCTGGCGAGCTGGTCGCTCAAGGAGCGATCCATTTCCGAGGTCATGATGGCTACGCCATCCACGCTGCGATCGATCATGCGTCTCACGCAGAGCGCAGTCCGGGAATTATCGTAGTTCGTGGAACTGACCAGCACGTCATAGCCCTTCTGCAGGGCCACATCTTGAAAGCTCCGGATCAGTTCCGGGAAAAAAGGATTCGTGATATCGGAAACCACCAGGCCCAACATGCGGCTACGGCCGGACACCAGCGATTGCGCGTTGGTATTGGGGCGGTAATCGAGTTCCTTGATCGCGCGCCATACTCGCTCCGCCGTCGCAGCAGCGACAGGGCCACTGCCGTGCACCGTGCGCGAAACTGTTGAAATCGATACCCTCGCTCGTTTCGCCACGGCCTCAATCGTCATTTCTTTGCTGCCTTTCCTAGATTTGTAACTTCCAAAGCCCGCTCATTTCGGACTAGTTCCAGCGTGGCCGGCCTTGGATTGTGCGCTCAGAGCCCGCTTCCTTTTGACCCGGCACAGTCATTGTAACGCGCCGCGCCGCGCCGCCTCCAACTTCCAGGTACGAGGCGGTGATCGAGGATCATCTGTCTAATGGCCGACTATCTGCGCGAGCTCGGATCGCCGGTTGGCGCCGGCGCCTGATCCTCTCGCGCCGGCGGACCGAGCAATTCAGTGAAGATCGGTCTTAATGCATCCGCCCAAACCTGGTACCCCTTGACCGCGGGATGAAGCTTATCAGGGTTCATCATCCCTTCGAAAAGCGCCCCATCTCCGCCGGCGAGCTTCTCGTTGATGTTGACGAACAGGATCTTCTTGCCGTCTGCGAGCGCCGCAAGACCGTCGTTAATAACCTTGATCACCGGCATTACGGACATGTTATCGTTGCGCGGGAAAAGCGCCGTAAGAATGATGGTGGCCTTCGGCGCCTTTGTCTGCATCAGTCTCAGCACCTCTTCGATGCCTCTGATAATATCGGCTGATCTGGCCGCCTCACCTTCCTGGGGCACATTGCCGACGTTGTTCGTACCCGCCAGCAGAACAATCACTTTGGGATTGACTCCGTCGAGTTCGCCGTTTTCGAGCCGCCACAGGATATTTTCAACTCTGTCCGCGCCCCATCCGAAGTCCGCCGCGTTCCAGCCGAAGAAGTTCTCATTCCAGTTCGCCAGCAGCTCCGGATAATCGGTCGCTCCCCATCGCCGCGTGATTGAGTCGCCTTCGAAATAGATGTCGATGCGGCCCTTCTTCGCCTTCTCTCGTAACTGCTGGTGCGCGATCCTAGAGTTCTGGTCGGTTCGCGCCATCGGCCGGTTTGCGGGCGGAGTCTGCGCGAGCGACACGCCGGCCAAAGCAAATCCCGCGAAAGCCCGCACGATCATGGGACATGCTGCGCGCTTCATCTGGTCGGGGGCTTGTGGCCGATGAACTTGTCTACCCACGGAATGAAGTACTTCCAATTTGGCCCGTCGGTATGTCCGCCATCATGCTGACGCCATGCGAGCTGACCGTCCATCAGCGCGACATTCACGCCGGGCATTTTCTCCGCGTTATAGTCATCCGATCTGCCAAGCCCGTTCGCGCCCAGCAGCCGGAACACTGGTTGCGCTGCGATCGCGGCCATAAAACTGCCTTGGTGGTCGAGCCATTGTGCGTCGCCTTTTTCAGGAACGCCGTAGCTGATGAACGTCGGCCGGGGCGCACACAGCGCCAGCAACTCATGAGCATCCACCGGAAGGTCACCTGCATTCTTGCTGCCGAACGAAGATTCCGACGCGCCGTACTTCAGGAAATTGCCCGCCATCCAGTGATACTCGCCCGATCCGGCGAGGTTCTCGACGGCTTCGCCCCAATTTCGACGGTGCAGCTTCGCGCCGCCCTCTCCCGAGGAACCGATCAGCACAACCGCGAATCGGGTGTCGTACGCCATCGTGACCAGGGCCGCTTTGCCGTATCGCGAAACACCTTCGATGCCGACGTGCTTGGCGTCAACGGACTTTTCGGTTTCGAGATAATCGAGCCCGCGCGATGCTCCCCACGCCCAGGCGCATAAAGAACCCCAGTCGTCCGGCTTGCGGGGCTGGCCCCGGTTCATCAGCCCGATGATGCCCTTGGTCAGCCCCGCGCCGCTATCGGCCTGGATGCTCGCCGGATTGATGTAAGCGTAGCCCCAGCCATCGGCGAGCAACTGCTGCGTTGCCGGCATATCACCAGCAGCGACGTTTGGTGGCGGGCCAGCATTGGACTTACCGAACATCATCATCATTGGCACCGGACTTCTTGCATCAGCCGGCGTGACCAGGATCATCTCGATATCCACATTGATCAGCGGATAGACAGAGTTGTCTACGTGCCCCACCAACTCTTTGCCAATCGTTGCATACGGCCCGACCGTGTCCGTCACGGTGTTCTTCACTGTCCACGTGACTTTCGGGACGGTCTTCGGAACTCGGCCCAGCACTTCGCGATCGAATTCCTCGATGATCTCGGGACGGCGCTGGTTCCACCAGATTTCCTTGCTCGTTACCTGCTTGCCATTCTTTAGGGTAAGAATGTCCGGCAGGTTCGGGAATGGATTCGCCGTCGTCTCATCGTAATTGGCATGATTCGGAGCGCTTTCATTTCCGCTCGGCCCCGGACGCAGCGCCTTGATGCCGAGCTGCTCCATCATGTTCTGGTGGTCTTCGGCGGCCGTCCAGTTCTTCGGCTCAGGTGGGGTGTTCCCCACTTGCTGAGCCAGACCATTCATGACTACAATCGCCCCAAGTGGGAGCAAACGGAGTTTCGAATTTGCTGGTCTCATAGTCCTCGCGAACCGCCGGCTTTCACTTGCAGGCAGCTTCAAGTTTACCGAATCGAAGAATCGATCCGGTGGTTAACCCTTATTCTCGATACCAGTTAACAGCCTGCAGGCCGGGGCCTGCGTTACGGCCGTTGTAGGATTGGCCGATGTAGCGCAGGCCCCGGCCTGCATTCTTCGGATTTCTTCGGATGTAGCGGTGGCGCACTGGCCGTTGGCAGTTCGCGTAGACTATGGGTGGATGGGGTGAGATATGTTACAGAATCAGGTAACGCGAGGTGAATCCGCCTTCAGCACGGCTACCGCGGCGCTAGCGGCGGCTGTCTTGTTGGCCGCAATGGTGGCGAGCCGGGTGGTAGACAACCAAGTGGCGCGTACGCGTCCGCTCTGCTCGTACCCGCAGGTGGCGCGGTACTCGGGCCAGGGGAGTATCGACGACGCGGCCAACTTCCGTTGCGTTGCGCCCTGATGCGGCCTAGTCTCCTGTCCCCATGGTTCGTGAAATAAGGCTGGTGACGGACGCTACCCCGCCCTAGCGGGCGGGGCCTGGAGTTTCTACATTTTCCGAACAGAACCCCGCCCTGACGGGCAGGGCTTGCCGGGGTGTTGCGGATACACGACAGCCCCGCCCGTTAGGGCGGGGTTCTGTTTTAGAAGCCTACAAACTTCCGCGATCAAGCTGTCGAATTTCTTATCAGAACTTATGGGACGCGAGACTAGAGAAGCCGGGTGGATGTCGAAGAATGCAGGCCGGGGCCTGCGTTACATCGGCCGATCAACCACTT
>JBGPHB010000166.1:0-7660 GCA_041484155.1 Bryobacteraceae bacterium | reverse complement strand
CTGTCATCGAGCGTCTTGGTCCTGGCAACTCCGGGGCCTTTCTGGGGCATGACGGTGCGCCTGTGCCTTGGTGAGTTTCCTCAGCCCGCTCCCTCACGGTCGCGGTTCGGTATCGGCACTTTGCGCAATCAGCTACTTACCGAACCGCGACCGTGAGGGAGCGGGTTGAACGAATTTTTCACAGCAGGCTTAACTTACCGACATCGAAAAGCCAGCCACATGGTCGTCACCAGGCCCAGGCGCAACGATGATGCTGAAACGGTTCGTGACTGGATCATAGGTCACCTGGCCGACCGAGCCTTTGTTAACGCTGATCACAGGCGGCGTCGGTGAATAACCCTGAATGGTTGTGCTCTGCTCACCGTAGGCGAACTGGATCGTGATATCCAGAATTCCGTGGTCGTAAACCTGGGGGATCCGCTGCTGGCCCATGGTAGTGAACTTGCCGGTGTCACCGATCAAGGCGATTCCCGAGGGACCCACCGGCGCCGCGACGTAGTAGGAGCCGTCCATATCAACCGAGTCGATAAACTGGGAATCGGCTTCCACCAGTTGCCCGGTGTGGGTGAAGTAGTTGTAGATGTAGGCCGCTCCCTGGATGCCCAACTCACCAGGCGCAAACCCGATCGTAGCGTTGGAACCGTCGGCCGCCCGGCTGTAGGCGAACACGTAAGAGGTCGTAAGGCCATCGTGATCCGTATAGGTGGACGCCAGCATCGGGGGCGCGGCGCTGTGGTTCATCTGCGCCTGCGCATCGGCGATGTAAGTGGAATCCATCGGGACGATGGGGACATCGGGTTTCACGATCACGCCGTCCGGGCGAATGGATTGGAGGAGGTTGGCGGCGTTCACTTTCCCAATGGCGTCCGCTACGCCGACCAGGCCCGCGGAATGCGTCTCCAGCAAGAGACTCTTGACATCGCTGCTGTAGACGTTGTCCGCGAAGGGGAAAATTCCCAGAGCGCTGGCCAGCCTGGAGTTGTACAGAAACGGATCCCAGCGGGTCCGCTCAAATCCATCCTGGCTCACGCGGGCCGTCGTTAGATTGCCGTATTTCGATCCTTGAAGAAAATCACTTACGGACTGCCCGCAGTACTGCATGGTGATCCCGGCCTTAGCCAGCGCCCGAGCCATGTTGTCGAGGTGGGCTTCGGGATCTGTCAGATTCATGTCGGTCCGCGCCCACGAGGCCATCCAGTCCTGCTCGTAGGTCATGACCCCGTTGCTCTTGAGGTAGGCCGCCAGGTCGTCCCAGTAGCGCGGGTCGATGGGAACATTCCCGGACATCGTATATTGCTGCCGGATCGGACTGGTGGGATCGATCCAGCGGGCGTGCGTCATAAGAGGTATCCCGTCCAGCATTTGCTGGAGCCAGTGCAACCCGTAAGGAATGATGGTCGGGTCCGGGCTTAACGTGTACTGTCCCTTGTCTAGGCCATCGCCCGCATTCTTCCACGACGGCGGATTGCCCTTCGGATACCACCAGCTATCGAGTTGCATATAGTTCAGAGGGATGCCATTCCGGGCAAAGTCCTCTTTCACCGCTTTGAGCGTACCTTCGTATCCCTTCGCGAGATCGTAGACGTAGTAGTAGCGGCTCGCGGAATCCGTCCAATAACCCAGAGCGATCAAGCTGACGTCCGCCCCATTCCCAGGACGCCTCTTGCCTTGCAGATCGGTCATCGCCCGGCCCCACTGGTCCCAGGTTTGGTTAATCCCCTTTCCGATCGCCAGCATCGTCTCTTGTGTAAATCCGCCGGGCAAGCTGGCGATCGCGGGGTTAATGCCCGCAATGATCCCGCCGTGTTCGTCCTGGGTCGTCCAGGCCAGGGGGAAGTGTGAGGCTGGGGACACGATAAAGGTGTTTCCCGCCTGATCGAAATAGGCCCACGGACTACCGAGCCCCTGACCCCAGGGACCATACTGGTACCCGTAGGTAAACCTGAATCCGAATTTGTACAGCCCTTGCGGGTGGGAGCTGATGGTGGGGAACACAGCCGTGTTGTCGCCGCCCTCAAGAAACGTGGTGCCGAAGATGACGATGGACCGCTCCAGGTAGGTGCGCAGGCTGCCACTTCTCAGGACCCCGTTCAGCCTGTATTCAAATGAAATTCTTTGATACTGCCCAATTCCATCCGTCCCTGCCGATCCGGTCAGATTGCTTAACGGAACACCCAGACTCCCGCCGAACGTCCAAGCGGGATCCTGAGCTCTGATGGAATAGGAGCCGTCGATGCTGACGAATAGAGTGATGGGCGGCACGTCGGAAGCATCCGCGCGGAGCCAGCCTGCCAGTAAGGCCACCGCCGCCAGCGTCACATACCGCATGATCCCCCAATCCCCGTAGGTTCTCGTACCGGTCGTCAGACAAGTATATATGGGAGAACGGATCGGCGGGGGGTACCGGAAGCAGGGGTTGGCCTAGTACGTAACGCAGGCCCCGGCCTGCAACTTACTTAAGCAATATCCCCTACTGCCGCAATCCGCATCGTCCGATAGAAGAATCGGGACAATCGATAGCGCCGGAAATGAGCTGAGTCCGTGTTGACTGACTTCACATTCGCTGCGTTAGGGGCATCCACCATCGTGGCCGGAGCTCTTTGGATCCGCCTGAAGAGGCTCTCGCGTGAGTTCACAAGTCTTGAGGCGTCGTCGCACCTATTGGAGGAGCAGCGGCAGGTTCTTGAGCTCATTGCGAAGGCCGCCACTTTCAAGGAAGTACTGGATGCCCTCACCCAAGCGATAGAGCGCCTTGCGCAGGACTGTTTCTGCGCAGTGTTCCGCGTGGACCAACAGCAAAAGTGTCTGGTCGACGGTTCCGGCGGTAGCCTGCCTGCCGAATACCTGCGGGCCGTGAATGGGCTTCCGATTGGTCCAGAGACCTGCGCGTGCGGCTCGGCGGCCTTCTCGAACCAAACCATCATCGTGCCGGATCTGCTGACCGACCCCAGATTTGAACGTGAGCGGGAGCTGGCCCGGCGCTTCGGCTTACGATCCTGCTGGTGTTTGCCGATTCACGACTCTGGCCAGAACGTAGTGGGAGTCCTGGCGGTGTATTACCAGCGACCGGCCAACCTGGGCGAACGGGAACTCGCCGTCGTGAATGCGGGTGCGCGTCTGGCCGGTGTTGCGATCGAGCGCATGACGTTGGAGCAGAAACGGCATGACTACACGGAAACCGTCAAGCTGGCTGAGAAAGCGGCGACGTTCGGAATTTGGGAAATGGACCTGGTGACCGGTATTGTCAAGGGATCGGAGGCCTGGGCCAACTTGGAGCGTGTCGAAGACGCCAACGTTGGAACGCACGTGGACCGGGTGCGAGAGGTAGTGCATCCGGACGATCGCGGGCTACTTGCAAAGGGTTCCGATCGCGCCTTTGCCACGGGAGAACCGTACTGCGTCGACTTCCGTATCGTGCCCGAGCCCGGTTCGATCCGATGGCGCCGCAGCACGGCCCAGGTTCAGTTCGTCGACGGAAAACCGAGACGGCTGATCGGCGCCTCTCTGGACATCACCAACGAAAAAGAAATGGTCGCCGCGGCGGAAGCCGCCAGCCGCGCCAAGAGCGAATTCCTGGCCAGCATGAGCCATGAGATTCGCACTCCCATGAACGCGATCATTGGCATGACCAGTCTGTTACTCGATAAGGATCTTGACGCCGAGTCTGCGGATTTTGTGGAAACCATTCGCAGTTCCTCCGAGTCGCTGCTGACCATCATCAATGACATCCTGGATTTCTCCAAGATTGAATCGGGTAAGCTGGAACTCGAGAGTCAGCCCCTTGATTTAGTGAAGTGTGCGGAAGACGCGGTGGATTTGCTGAGCATGCGCGCCGCGGAGAAGGGACTGGAACTGGCGGTTGAGATTCATCCCTCTGTCCCGCGTTGGATTTTCGGCGACGTGACGCGGCTGCGCCAGATTTTGGTCAATTTGGTGAGCAACGCCGTAAAATTCACGGCCACCGGCGAAGTGGTGCTTACCGTACAGCCCTTTTCCACCGGCCCCGAGAATCCATGCATTCACTTTGTGGTCCGCGACACGGGCTGCGGAATCCCCGAGGATGGTTTAAACCGGCTGTTCCGGTCGTTTAGCCAGGTGGATACCTCCACCACCAGGAAGCACGGCGGCACCGGCTTGGGCCTGGCGATCAGCAAGCGGTTAACGGAGCTCATGGGCGGAAGTATTTGGGTCCAGAGCGAGGTTGGAACAGGATCCGCGTTCCAGTTTACGATTCCCCAAAAAGCGGCGCCACCACAGGAAGAATCGCCCGTGATTGGCGCCAACTGGTCCGGCAAGAGAATCCTGGTCGTGGACGACAATGCGACCAATCGCCGGATACTCGCGGCCCAGTTTCTGAAGTGGCAACTGGAGCCGGTGCCGGCCGCAACGCCGAAGGAGGCCATTGAGCTGTTACAGCAGCAGCGCTTTGACCTGGCGTTGTTCGACTTCGAGATGCCGGACATGAATGGAGTGGAGTTGGCCCGGCGGGTGAAGGATCTCGGCCTCATTTCCGATACGCGAATGATTCTGTCAAGCTCTTCCGGCACTTCACAGCGCCAAATGTTGGGCGATGTGGACAACAATCCCTTTGATGCCTTCCTGACGAAACCCACAAAGTCCGATCAACTGAGGGAGACCGTAGGGCGCCTGCTCAGCGGCACGGCAACCGCGCCCACCCGGCGCGGCAGTTACGCAATCGACACCACGCTCGCGCATCAGCGGCCTTTGCGAATCCTGGTGGCGGAGGACAATGCTGTCAATCAAAAAGTAGCCGTGCGCTTATTGGAACGCATGGGTTATCGCCCCGACGTGGCTTCCAACGGGCTCGAGGCTTTAGAAGCGGTGCATCGGCAACACTACGATGTGGTTTTAATGGACGTCCAAATGCCGGAGATGGACGGTCTGGAAGCATCGCGACGAATCACGTCCGAATATGATACTGGGAAACGGCCGCGTCTGGTCGCTCTGACCGCAAACGTTTTCCAAAGCGATCAGCAGGCGTGCCTGGAAGCAGGCATGGATGACTATCTGGCCAAACCGCTGGATCTTGCTCGCCTGCGGGACGCGCTGCTGCGCTGTGGTTCGCCGCAAAGCTTGGAAGAACTGACCCCGGCAGGCAGAACCTAACTACATCGCTAACCGGCTCCCGGCAGATTCACCATTCTCATTAGGGCAGGCCATCGGGAATGGGACTGCAGGACCTTCCCTATTGGACCCCGCAAGCCAAAGAAGATTCCAGGATTGCGCTCTTCGATGGCCTTCTCGAGCCAATGGATGGCCTGGTCGATTTCCCCGCCGAGGAAGTGGAAGATCATCAACCCGATGGCAGCCCCATACGCTTGTCCGGCCCCTAGTTTTGGCAGCACTTCTTTGGCCCGGCTTGAATTCCCGGTGCGTACCAGTACCCCCGCGAACTGTCCGATCGCTTGTGGAACCCACGGCGACAAAGAGTAACATTTTTCAGCCGCGGCGAGCGCTTCCGGAAGCATCCCCCGCGACAAATAATCCATGCTCAGCAACGCGTGAGCGGGAGCGAAGTTCTCGTCGAATTCCAGGGCCTTGCGGTATTCCTTGACCGCATCCTCGCTCCGACCGACCGCTTGAAGATATTGCCCCAGATTCACTCGGCCTGCCAGATGGAGCGGATCTTCTTTAAGCCCGCGTTCTAGCTCCTCCGCGGCATCCCGTGTCCGGCCGATCGGGAGCAGGTAGTAGGTGCCATAAAGAAAGCGCACCATCGGCGGAACCGGCTCCCGAGCCATCGCCAGCCGGAAGCGCTGTTCCGCCCCTTTCCAGTCGTAATCGTAGACTCCGGCCACCACACCCAGCACGGCGTGCGCCTGCGGGGACGCGGGATCGATTTCCAATGCCCGTTGTGCATGAATTCGCGTCAACGGCATGGCTTCGCGTGCCGGCAGCATACCGATGACGGCCAGCACCAGGAAGTAAATGCCGAACTCGCTGTGGGCCAATGCGAATTTCGGATCGAGTTCGATGGCCTGCTCGTAGTAGGCCCTGCTGCGCACCCATGCTTCCTGAGTCGAAGACTTGTATTGAAAATGACGAGCCTTCAAATAAGCCTCGTACGCTGGAAGGTTGGGCTGGTAGTGCCGGTGCGCGGCAGGCGCGGGCGTAAGCTTGATCTGGAGCGCTGCAGCGATGGCTTGGGCGATCTCATCCTGAATCGCGAATACGTCCGCCATCTCCCGGTCATAGCGCTCCGACCAGAGATGATAGCCGTCGGCCGCGCTGATGAGTTGCGCCGTGACGCGGATGCGGTTCCCCACCCGCCGCACGCTGCCTTCGAGAATCGTCCGGACATCCAACGCCTCCGCGATCTTGCGGATGTCCTGTTTCTGCCCCTGGAAGGCGAACGCCGACGTCCGCGCCGTGACCTTCAGTCCGGGAATGTGCGCCAGCGCGTTAATGATCTCTTCGGCGAGGCCGTCGCTAAAGAACTCGTTTTCCTTGTCCGTGCTCATGTTGGAGAACGGCAGCACGGCGATGGAGGGCTGTTCCTCGGCAGGCTTGGCGGAGACTTGTTCCAAGGCAGCCTTCAGTTCCGACATGGTCTGAAACCGTTGGGCCGGCAGCTTGGTCAAACATCTCCGCACGATCCGTTCCAGTGCAGGCGGGGCTTGGAGAGGCCGCGGCTGGTCGCGAAGCACGGCGCTCAGCACCTGGGCCGTGGAATCCCCGGCGAACGCGCGATTCCCCGTGAGCATCTCATACACGACCGCGCCGAAGCTGAAGATGTCCGACCGTTCGTCGAGCGGCCTGCCTTCGGCTTGCTCGGGCGCCATATAGGCCACTGTGCCCAGAACCGTGCCCTCAATCGTGCGCGTGACATCCGAATCTGAGGCGGTCATCAGCTTGGCCAGCCCGAAGTCGAGCAACTTGACGGCGCCCTTGCCGGTCACCATGATGTTGCCCGGCTTCAGGTCGCGGTGCAGAATTCCACGGCCGTGGGCTTCTTCGAGAGCGCCCGCGATTTGAATGGCCAGCAGCACGGCTTCCTCTACCGGCAACGGACCTTTCAGCGGCGCGCCCTCGACGTATTCCAGCACCAGGTAGTCCGGGCCGATATCGTAGATCTGGCAAATATGAGGATGATTCAGCGCGGCGATGGAACGGGCTTCCTGTTCGAATCGTTGGCCGTGCGCGCCCTTGAGCCGCTTGATGGCCACCACCCGGTCCAGGCGCGTGTCCCGCGCCTTCCACACTTCGCCCATGCCCCCGGCGCCGAGCGGTGAAATCAGTTCATACGGACCCACGCCAACACCGTTCGCCCAAGGCGTCATAGTCTTTCGATTCTATCTGAGGCCGACACAGAACCGCGACCGTCAGGGAGCGGGTCTTCTCAGTTTGGACCTATCGAAGACTGAATGTGAACAGAGCGCTGCCGGCTTGGATGCTGACGTACTGCTTCCCGTTCGCCATGTAGGTCATGGGGCCGGCGGCGACCGAAGGTCCGAGATTGGTTTCCCACACCAGCTTGCCATCGCGGGCGTCGAGTGCGTAGAAGGCCCCGTCGCGGCCGCCACTGAACAACAGGTCGGAGGCCGTGGTCAGGATGCCGGCTTCGGTGGAATGCGCTGCGAGCCGGTAGTCCCACTTTTTTTCGCCGGTTTGCGGATCGATGGCGCGGATGGAACTGTAG
>JBGPHB010000165.1:0-7665 GCA_041484155.1 Bryobacteraceae bacterium | reverse complement strand
GACCCTATATCGCCATGGAGCTGGTCGAGGGGCTGAGTCTGCGGCAAATGGTTTCAGAAGGACCTCTGCCGATCAAGCAGTTCTTGGACGTCGCCGTGCAGGCGGCCGAAGCGCTCGCGACCGCGCACGGCAAAGGAATCGTCCATCGGGATCTGAAGCCCGAGAACATCATGGTCTCCGGCGATCGCGGCCTTGTGAAGATTCTTGATTTCGGTTTGGCGAAACTCGAGGTCGTCCAATCAGACGTCAACCGGACGCTCTCTATGGAGACTCAGCCAGGGGTCATCCTGGGAACCATCGGCTACATGTCCCCAGAGCAGGCCAGCGGGCTGGCTGCGGACTTCCGCTCGGATCAATTCTCTTTCGGCTCGATCCTGTACGAGATGGCCGGCGGAAAACGCGCCTTCCGGCGGTCGACCGCCGTGGAGACCATGGCGGCGATCATTCGGGAAGAGCCGGAATCGATCGGCCAATTGAATCCGCAGATTCCTCCGCCGTTGCAGTGGGCCATCCGGCGATGCCTGGCGAAGAATCCTCAGGACCGGTACGCATCCACGCGGGATTTGGCGAGCGATCTTACGATCGTGCGGGATCACCTGGAAGACGCGACCACGGCAACACACGCGGCGCCACGTCACAACCTGCCGACTCAGCGCACTCCCCTGGTCGGGCGTGAGACGGTATTGTCCGCGGCGCAACAGCTCTTGCTTCGGCCGGATGTCCGGCTGGTCACACTGACGGGTCCGGGCGGCACCGGCAAAACTCGCCTCGCGGTGCAGGTGGCCGAAGATCTTCTGGCAAACTTCGGAGGCGGGATCTACTTCGTCCCCTTGGCGGCGATCACGGACCTGGAGCTGGTCGCGCCCACCATCGCCCAGACGATGGGAGTGAAGCAAACCGCGGGAAAACTACCGATCGAGGATTTGAAGGAGCACCTGAAGCAATCGCTTCGCTCCCCGACACTGCTGCTTTTGGACAACTTCGAGCAAGTGACCAGCGCCGCTCCTCTGGTGGCGGAACTGCTGGAGGCTTCGGCGGCCATCAAAATCATGGTGACCAGCCGCGCGGTGTTGCATGTCTACGGAGAACACGAGTTTCCCGTGCCGGCGCTGGCTCTGCCGGACCTGGGTCTCCTGGCGGATGTCGAAGCGCTGTCGCAATATCCGGCGGTGGCCCTGTTCCTGCAGCGGGCCACCGCGCTCAAACCCGACTTCGCGCCGACCCAGGAGAGTATGCGGGCCGTGGCCGAGATCTGCACCCGCCTGGACGGCCTGCCCCTGGCCATCGAGCTGGCCGCCGCCCGTATCAAACTGCTCCCACCCGCCGCCATGCTGGCCCGCCTCAAGAGCCGCCTGCAGTTGCTGACCGGCGGATCGCGGGATCTTCCGGAGCGTCAGCAGACCCTTCGAGGAGCCATCGACTGGAGTTACGAGTTGCTGAACGCCGCCGAGCAGAGGCTGTTTCAGAGGTTGTCGGTATTCGTCTCCGGTTGTACTCTGGAAGCCGCCGAAGCCGTTTGCAACGCGCCCAACGACCTGGAGGTGGACCCGCTCGACGGAATCGCTTCCCTGGCCGACAAAAGCCTGCTCCAGCAAAATGAACCATCGGACGGAGAGGCGCGCTTCCGGATGCTGGAAACCATTCGCGAGTATGCGCTGGAGCGCCTGGCGGCCAGTGGGGAGGAGGCGGCCACGCGGCGCGCCCACGCCGCCTATTGCCTGGTGCTGGCCGAGGAGGGCTCGCCCCAACTCGTCACCGCGGAACGACGCGCGTGGATGAACCGGTTTGACCTCGAACAAGACAACTTCCGCGCGGCCCTGGACTGGCTCACCCGAACAGGCAACGCTGAATGGGGGCTGCGACTTTGCCTGGGCGTGCAGTTGTTCTGGTACCAGCGCGCGCATCCCGCCGAAGGGCGAGAGCGGTTGGGGGCGCTCCTGAACCTCCCGCGAGCGGCGGCGCGAACCAAGCTGCGAGCCAAAGCCCTGTATGCCATCAGCTACCTGGCAACCCAGGCAGGGGACCTTGCGTTTTCGAGTGCCCCGCTGGAGGAGAGCTTGGGAATTTATCGTGAACTCGGAGACAAGCCTTTCGTTGCGGCCACGTTGACCCACTTGGCGGTGCTACACCGCGATCAAGGCGACTTTCAGGCCTCGCGTTCCGTGTTCATGGAAGCCATTCGGCTGTGGGAGGAGATTGGCGATGAGGTATCCGCCGCCCGGACGATGAGCAACCTGGCAGACGTGGTGCGGGCCGAGGGCGACTACGAGGCCGCCCGTTCCCTGCATCAGGAATGCCTTTCCATATTCCGGCGGTTGGGTGACCGCGCCGGCATGGCTTGGTCGCTGAATCACCAGGGTGACGTGGTGCGCGAACAAGGCGACCCGGCAGCCGCCGGCTCGCTGTACGAGCAGGCGCTCGCGGTGTTCCGAGAACTTGGGGAACGGACGGGCATCGCCCGGTCCCTTACCGACCTGGGAAGTCTCGCCCGCGGTGAAGGCGCGTATGCCACAGCCCAGCGGCTGTACGGGGAAGCCCTGCCACTTTTCCACGAGATGGAAGAGACACGCGATATCGCTCGGGTTCTTGAATATCTAGCGTGCACCGCTGCCGACCAGGGGAATTGGGATCGCGCCTTGAGGGTGGCCGGCGCCGCCGCCAATCTTCGGGAGAGGTCCGGCTTCCCGCTGCCTCCCGCCGCAAAGACCGATCTGGAGCACAGCCTGGAGCGCGCCCACCAACAGGCTACGTCGAGCGCCGCGGCTACAGCCTGGATGGAGGGCTCCCGCATGACGCTGGAGAAAGCCATCGCATATGTCCTGGCTATGGAGCAGGAGCTAACGGCCCGCGAAACCCCGCCCTAAGAAGCCGTTCAACTCGCTCCATCATTGTCGCGGCTCGGTTTCGGCGCTTTGCGAAATCAGCCACTTATTCCGCGGTGGTGACGTCCAGCAAACGGCGCACGGCGGAGATGCGATTCGCGGGAATGCCGGCTCGCTTGGCGTGTTCCTTGATGATCAATTCATCGGGAGCGATATAGACGCAGTACACTTTATTGTCCGTGACGTAGCTGTGCAGCCATTGAATCTGCGGCCCCAGCTCCTTTAACGCCGCCACCGATCGCACGGCGGCCTCGTGCCATTCCGCCGACGTCAATTTGTCTGCTCCCGGGAGTTCCCGTTCGATCACGAACTGAGGCATGCAATGCTCCTTACCGCGAAGATATCACAAAGCTAGTCTCCTGTACCTCGGGTGACGGGCGGGGCCTGGAGTTTCTACACTTCTGAACCGGAACCCCGCCCTAACGGGCAGGGCTTTTCGTGGGTTTGCAAGCCCCGCCCGTTAGGGCGGGGTTGTGTTTCAGGAAATGTCACGCCTGGGACGGGAGACTAGTGTTGATGCTGTTTTGTGACGGTACAGGATACGTCCGCCAGGGCACAGGGCGCGTGCTCGAATTGGACGGTGGTGTGATGAATCGCGAAGCGGTCGCACAGCACTGCATTGATCTTTCGCAGAATGGAGTCGCTGGCAGAGGGCGGCATGTCCTCAATCAGCACGTGGCAGCTCAGCGCGTGCGCTTCCGATCCCAGACTCCAGATATGCAGGTCATGCACGGCGATCACGCCTAGAACGTGACACAGTTCGTCGGTCACCTCGGACAGCTTCAACCCCTTTGGTAACCCTTCGAGCAGAATGTTGAGCGATTCTTTGATGATGCCCCAGGCCGACCACACGATCCCAACGGCGATCAAGATCGACAAGACCGGGTCGATCGCGTACCAACCGGTGTAGCGGATGGCGGCCGCACCGACGATGATTCCGGCCGAGCTGGCCGCGTCGCCCAGCATGTGGATCCAGGCGGCGCGAATGTTCAAATCGTTTCCGTGGCCGCCCAGACCCCACACGATCGCCAGATTCATGACCAGCCCCACGCCCGCGACCACCATCATGGTCGTCTCCTCCACGGGCCGCGGATGGATCAGCCGCTGGTAGCTTTCATAAAAGAGAAAGACGGCCAGCGCCACCAGCGTGAGCGCGTTGACGAACGCCACCAGGACGCCAGTCCGCTGATAGCCGAACGTCTTGATGTGATCGCCGGGACGCGACTGGAGATAAAACCCGATCGCCGCCAGCAACAGCGCTAACGCATCGGTGAAGTTATGGCCCGCATCCGATAGCAGCGCCAGGCTGCCTGCACGAAAGCCTGCGATCGTTTCCAGGACGACAAACGCCGCGGTGAGCACGAGGGAAGCGAAGAGTACTCGTCCGGTCGTCGCGTGAGAGTGATGATGATCGTGGCCCACCTACTTCCATCGTACTCTTGTGAAGTGGTCTTTAGGAGCCTGTGGCAAAAGTCTTTATGCGCGCCCAAGGATGACAAGCGAAAGCATGTCCCACATTGTCAATCAAGGATTTGCGGCCCTAGTGGGACATGCTTCAGCTTGTCTAAGACTTTTGCCACAGGCTGTTAGTTTAGGCCACCCTGCCGGTTTTCAGACCAGCTGGGGATTATTGGCCAACATTGGCCATCAGCACGGTTCCGTCGGTCCGGTCCGTGATGTACAGGTTTCCGGTCGCCGCATCGAGCGTCATGCTACTCGGGGTCTTCAAGTTGTCCACCAGCACCTGCCCTTGAGGTGAGTCGTAGACCTTTACGCGGCCGGCCGCCCCGCCCAACAAGTTGGCGCTAAATTCCAGGACCAGGAACTGGCCAGCGCCGTTCTGCTTCACCCGGAACAGCACGTCGATGGTGGAAGACAACAAGGCGATGAACACGTTGCTGTCGCCCGTGGCCGGATCCACTATCATCACGCGGGAATCTCCCGGAGTGAAGGGCCCCCCGGTCAGCAGCGTGACCAGAAGCTGATTTCCGTATACCTTAACGCTGTCCGGAACGGCCTCCGAGGTGGGAGGGGCCCCGCTAAGATTGGGCACATTGGCGAAATGCACCAGCGTCCTGGACTTGCCGGATTGCGCATCGATCTGCACCAGATTATTCAGTCCGGCATCCACCATAAACAAACGGGAAGGATCGGACGGGAACATGGCTAAACCATAAGGATGGGAGTTGCGGTAGATCGCGACGGGATCCGGACGGGCGCGAAATAACGCGAGCAGCGTCACCGTGGCCTTGTCGCCCGCATCGTTGGTCAGTGTGACGGGATTGCCGTCGATGAGCGTAAAATGATCGGCTGCCTTCAGGGTGAAACCACTGATCAGCCGGTCGATGCTCGTCGAAAACACCACTTGCAGAACGCAGTCGAGAAGCGGCGATGACGGCCCTTTAGGATTTGCGATGGTGGTACGCGGCGCGGTGCCGCTGACCAGCGTGTCGCCCTCGCCAATGGCGACAAAGAGGGTGTTGCCTAGAAGGGCCAATCCATTGACACCGTCCGGATCCAAGTTTGGCGCCGACAAGCCGGAAGGCAGGCCGTCGAGAAGCACTTGGGTGACTCCCGCCGCAGTGAGGCGCGTGACACGACCCGAGTTGGGGTCCTTTCCAGTTTCGGTTACCACGAATGTGCCGGCAGGCCCCGCGATGATCTTACTCGGGTTTTGCAGACCGCTGGCGAAAACCGTCGGGTCCGCGCCGTAACAGAAACCGGGCGCCAGGACGATCACCATTGCTGCTCGCGCAGCCCACGGACGAACTCTTGAGTTGCTTCGTTTGTACATGCAAAATGCTCCTCTATCGCAAAATTTGCGTATTGTTGTCTTAAGTCAGGAAGACCAAGTCCGGAAGACTCCGCTCGGCTCACCCCGTCAAGCAGTGATGTCTTTCCTGAAAACCAGCGCGCACTCCAGCCGTTTCGATCCGGAGAAACGCATCCTGAGACTGTATCACACTAATCACTTCCGCACCAGGGCGTCGATGGCTTCCAACTCCTTCCCGGCCTCGGCCCATTTGCTCTGCGCAGACAGGTCGCGATAGCGTCTCCAATGAGCGCGGATCTCGTCCAGGCGGTTGTCTCCGGCCGGCGCCGGCGCGGGTGTTACGGACGACGTGGCCGTCGCAGGGGCCGCCGTCACGGCGGGAGATTGGCCCTGCTGTATCGCCTCCAGGTCCGCCAGCGCTTTCTCGTACGTATCGGCGTACACCAGGGTGTTTCCCACGACGAGCGCGACCTTCTTCAGTTGCGGCATGCGCGCCTGGGACGCCTGAAGGTAGATCGGCGCCACATACAGGAATGTCTTGTCGATGGGCAGCGTCAGGATCTGGCTGCGCAGGACTTGGGAACCCTGCTGGTTCCACAGTGTCAGGTCCTTCGAAACCGTCTGGTCCTGGTTGATCATGGCTTCCACCTGGATCGGGCCCGGAATGATCTCCTGCTTGGGAAGATCCAGAAACACTACCTCACCCAGATGCGGTCCGTCGCAACGCGCCACCATCATACCGATCAGATTTTGTTTGTTGCGCGGGGTGAAAGGGACGGTCAGCAGGAATTCCGGACCGCTCTCGCCCGGCAGCGTCGCGATCATGTACGTCGGAGGCACCGTTTCCGGCTGGGCTCCCTGCCCCGTGGTAAACGTCGCCAGGTCCCATAAATCGGCGCGGTTGTAGAACGACTCCGGATCGCGCATGTGATACGTGCGATAGATTTCAGCCTGGGTCCGAAACAACATTTCCGGCGAGCGGGTGTGTGCGCGAAGGTCGGCGGGCATGGCCGAGGCCGGCGTGAACAAGGCCGGAAATAGACTCCGGTACGCGGCCACTAACGGATCCTCCTCGTCGAACACGTACATATGGACATCGCCGTCGTAGGCATCCACGGTGGCTTTAATCGAGTTGCGGATATAGTTGAAGCGTTGCCCGTTCGCGAGCCCGACATCGCGGGAATAGGGATGCGCATCGCTGGTCATGTATCCGTCGACTATCCACACCAGGCGCCCCGCATTCGTGATCACCATGTACGGGTCTGCATCCCAAATCACGAAACTGGCCAGCTCGCTCAGCCGGTCCGACACGCGTTGCCGGATGATCATGCGGCTTTCCGGAGTCAACTGGTTGGTGAGCAGAATGTTCCAATCTCCTTCGGAGATTGCCGCGACCGTACGCATTCCCGCGGCGGACATGGGGAAGCCCCCGAGTCCGCTGTAGCGCGTGTTGACCTCGCTCGAACCCGAAGGATAGTTGTACTCCGGCTGCGCGGTGCGCACGAAGGCCGGTTCCTGCGCCGTTTCGCCGTAATAGATCTCGGGCCGCGTGACCTGGAGGCCGGGCGCCTGCACCTGGATCGGGGCGTCTTTGACCAGCAGTTGCGGAAGCCCTTCCGGAGTAATGCGGTTGGCTTCCGCGAGTGCCAGTCCGTAACCGTGCGTGAAGATGAGGCTGCGGTTGATCCACCGGTTGCGCGCGTCACCGAGCTGGCTTAGCTCCAACTCGCGTGGCGCCAGCAGAACCTGCCGCGTCTGCGCCCCGATGTCATACCGGTCGACATCGGTATCGGCATAGGTGTAAGGGCGCAGAGGCTGGGTTTGGCTCAGGGTGTCGTGAAAGGCGCGCCAGTCCCACAGGCGCACGTTGTTGAGCATGGCGCGATTTCGCGCGAAGTCGATCCGGCCTTCCTTGTGGGCGGTGAATTCGGCTTCCCGCGCTTTGTGATCCAGGCCGAAGGCGGCGCGCGTGGCTTCGATGTGCCGCTGGATGAACGGCTTTTCCAGCGT
>JBGPHB010000164.1:0-7669 GCA_041484155.1 Bryobacteraceae bacterium | reverse complement strand
GGTGGTGCCTCCGGTCGACGGGCCACTGGTTGGGCTGATTCCAGTCACCACCGTCGGCGGCACTCCTACCGGCGGTGCCGCGGCGAACTGCTCCAGATTCTGCCGGAAGTTAACTTCATTCACGGCTCCGCCGGTTGGCGCGCTAAAGATGAAGTTGACATCATATACGACAACGAGTGCGCCATTCGGGGCGTTTAGAAGTCGTTGCTCATTGAAAAAGATCGAGCAGCCGCCGCCGGCCTCGAAGGACGCAAAGGCTCCGGTCCCGGCGGAGGTGACCAGGCCGCATGCGGCGAATTTGACGGTGGCGATGACGTTCGGGCCGGTGAATGGCGGATTCACGGTTTCGGTATTGCTGGAGGTGGTCGCGGGGTTCGCGATCGTGCCTCCTCCTGCGAGGGTAATGAACTGGTTAATCGGTCCGTTGCGCGCGTTGAAGCCTACGTTTTCGCCCATCAGAAATATAGTGTTGCCGGCTGCGACGTTCAGGAATGCCAGATACTGGGCCATCTCACCCGCGCTAAACGCCGGAAGGTTGTTATAACGGAGGTCGAAAATCTGCGTGAAGCCGACGAGCGAGACCGGAACGCCGGTGTTGACCGATGTAACGGTGTTGCCGGCAGTGGTGAGCTCCGTGTTCAGTACGCCGGCGGCGGTTTGGGCAATTCCATCCGTACCGGCGACGATCAGAATGTTGGCCGCCTGGGCGGGCGTCGAACTGCTCACGACGAAAAAGCCCGCCAGCGCGAAAACCGCCAGGGAGGAAAGCACAGGGCGGAAACAAATTTGAGGAAACCGGCAAACCCCGGGGTGCGCGAACGGTATCGGCGTTACCGCCCGTCGCGGGACGAGTAGTTTGCTCATGCCGCGAGGTTGTCAGGAAGTGACTACCAAGACATAGCACGGCACCGCAGCGGCGTCAAGTCCTGACTGTTTCTTACTAATTACCGGGCTTCCTCATTTTTTCTTCTTTACGGTGATCGATACCACGTGATCGTTGACTTCCCAGACCACTACTTCCACACCTTGATCGAGCGAAAAGAATGTTCTTCGCCCCCCGATGTCCGTGGTTCGCTCTTCTTTGCCACTCTTGATGTAGAACGCGACCACTTTGTCATAGGGGTCCTGGGTGACGTAAGAGTCGACAGGCTGGCCAGTGTTCGACGTCTTGCCCGAAAGCGGTGGGGCCGGCTTGGATCCCGGATAAACAACGAACTGACCGGCTAGAGCCAGTAATGACGACAAGGCCATCACCAAAACAGATGCTTTCAATTTGACCTCCCTTGAAAGACAACCCTAGATTATCAGGATCCCCGGCAGCTATTGCTGCACCGTAATCAAATCGCCTGCCGGCGTTGTGAAGGAGTTGTAGGTGCAGCGAATCGAGTTGTCCCCATTCGCCGCTCCCACCGGGATCGTCAAATTCAACTGATACAGCCCCGGACTGATCAGGCCCGCGAAGGCCAATGGCGCGCGGATGCCTCCCACCTGGCATTCCGGAAGCTGCGCCAGCGAGCCTGACTGGCTGGACGAGCCCGCTGTCAAAGGCGTGGTCGGCAAGCCAAACCCGACAGCATAGAGAACCACCGGCTCACCGGGCTTGGCCGGAGTGGAGAAGCCTGGATACAGGCTGGTGGGACCAAGCAAAGCGTAGTTGGCGTGCGTCGCTACTACGTATCCTTGGGCGCCAAACAGCAGGAAGGAGGGCGCGATCGTGGTCATGGTCACCGTAAACGGCGAAGTCACCGACGTTACGTTGCTGACCACGATCTGCGCGGGAAGCAGAGAGTTTTCAAGTGGCGTCAGCACGTTGATCTGGTCCTGGGAACAAATCCTGCTGGTGGCTGCGCTGCAATAAAAATACACGTATGCCGATTTTCCGTTCACGGTTACGCTGACTCCGGCGAGTTGCGTGGGCAAGCGGCCGGAAGCGAGCGACGGGGCGGTATCCCAGATCACGTCGCTCGCAGGAGTCGTGGCGGGTACCAGGTTTACGCCCTTGATCGCGATCCAGGTGTTCTGGGCAATGCTGGAGCCGGCACCGGCGGTATCGACCGATGTGATGAATGAACCCGCCGGCACGCCGGCACGCCCAACCTTGTTGTTCGCAAACTCGGTAAACCAAACCGCGCCATCGGGACCAACGCCAATCGCGTACGGCTGGCTGCCGGCTTTGGTTATGGTGATCGGAAACTCGTCGATCAGACCGGCCGTCGTGATTCGTCCGAGGCTGTTGGCGCCGTACTCCACGAACCACAGCGACCCGTCCGGTACGGAGACGATGCCCGTGGGGTCACGGGCAACGCTTAATGGGGGCAAAGGGAACTCGGTGACGGCTCCGGCGGTGGTGATTCGTCCGATTCTGGCGCCGCTGTACTCCGTAAACCACAATGCGCCGTCCGATCCTGCCGCAATGCTGTAGGGCTGGCCAGACTTCGTGGGGACTGCGTACTCGTTGGTGATCGTCCCGTTGGTAGTGATCCGCCCGATCTTGTTTCCCGCAATCTCGGCAAACCACAGAGCGCCGTCAGGCCCCGGCGCAATACCGTACGGCAGGCTGTTCGCGGTCGGGATGGCGTAATCCGAAATCTTCCCGTTAAGAGGGTCGATACGGCCGATCTTGTTGCCGGCGTACTCGGTAAACCACAGCGCACCATCAGACCCGGTGACGATATACGAAGGCTGGCTGTTCGCCGTAGCGATGTTGTACTCGGCGATGGCCCCGGAAGTAGTAATCCGCCCAATTCTATTTCCCTTAAACTCGGTGAACCACAACGCGCCATCCGGGCCCGCAGTGATATACGCGGGCTGGCTATCGAGGTTCGGTAATAGATATTCGTTGGTTGCGCCGGCCGCGGTCGTCCGTCCGATCCGGTTGCCGGAGTATTCGGCAAACCACATGGCGCCGTCCGGGCCCCTGGTGAGCCCCAACGGATTGCAAACCGCGGTTGGCGTCGCGTAATCGGTCAGAACCGGCTCCGCCACGATTCGCCCGATGGCGTTGTCCAAGGTAAACCAAAGAGCTCCGTCCGGCCCAAGCGCGACTCCGTTGGAATTGCCGGTAGCATAGACGCTGACGGTTCCGATGGCAGTGATCCGCCCCACGCCAGCAGCGCTGGTGAACCACAACGACCCATCCGGCCCGGCGGCGATCTCTCCGAGCGAGCTGAAAGAGTTCGGTACCGGAAATTCGAAAAAGGAACCGCCGTCGGTAGTAACACGCCCGATTTTCTGCCGCAGTGATTCCACAAACCACATCGCACCATCGGGTCCAGCGACGATTCCCCTCGGACCGATTCCAGCCGAACTGTTGTTCTTGGGGATAGGGAACTCCGTGACCTTACCTGCTGGTGTGATTCGCCCGATTTTTTCGGGGGCGCTGTCTTCGGTAAACCACAGCGCGCCATCCGGACCCACGGCAATGGACACCGCCGGACCGCCAGGGATGGAGAACCCAGTGATCTCGCCGGCCGTTGTGATTCGTCCGATCCTTCCACCGCCGTTAGTCACCGTAAACCATAGGGCGCCGTCGGGTCCAGCGACGATTGCCCTGGGATTACCGCTGAACGGAAGCGGGAACTCAAAGATCCCGCCCGTCACCGGTATACGCCCGATCTTGTTCCCTCCGGATTCCGTGAACCATAGCGCCCCATCCGGCCCCGTGGTGATGCCTTCGGGCACGCTGCCGCCGGGGACCGGGAACTCCGTGATCACACCCGCAGTGCTGATTCGCCCGATCCTGGCCGCGACCGGTTCCGCGAACCACACTGCCCCGTCAGGACCGTTCGCGATCCCGTAAGGTTGACCCGACAGTCCCGCTTTGTATGTGGTGATGGACGGTTGCGCGAGCAACCATCCCGGGGAAGACAGGAACGCCACGACAGCTAAAATTCGCCCCCTCGAACAACACATAATCGTCCCCCTGTTTTGCAAGAAGCTTGATACGTCATGCTATCACGCGGGAACTTAGACCGGCCCTGTATTGAAATAGGGAGGGTCATTTCTCGCCCCAAACGTGAAGATCTGGTCCAGGTGCTCCGGCCAGACCGCGTGATCGGGCTTCCGGAGAGACGATCGCGGCAACATCGTGATCCGGGACGAACCCGGGCCACGGGCTGGGGCCAGGCTTTCGGTGACGTTAATTCATCCTGCGGCCGATGGCCGATATCATGAATGAGTCGGGGGTGACGGTGTTTTGCCGGAACTCTTTTCCGCCATCCACAATCACGCCCTTGCTCGTGATCGGAGCTTGGCCCGGAGGGCTGACGACTTGGGTTTCGGAGCAATCCGGATTCACCTAGCGGGGAGGGCCGCGAGGAACTGCTGTACGCCTCGAGCGAAAACAAGTTCCCCACAAGTTGGTCGGCGGACGGGCGCTTCCTCCTCTATGACATGGAAGCCGGGAGCGCGAACCCTGGCATTTGGGTGCTACCGCTAGAGGGAACGGGCCAGCATATCCCGGTCCCACTGCTGAATACTCGGGCGAATGAGAGAGCCGGCGTATTCTCGCCAGATTCCCGATGGATCGCTTACGTGTCCGGTGCGTCGGGCAAACCCGAGGTGTACATCGAACCGTTCGCCTTTCCTCCGGCAAGTTCCGAACACGACCCAAGGTGCTACTTTCGCGGGGAGGCGGGACGATGCCACACTGGCGAGCGGACGGAAAGGAACTCTTCTATCGCGCTCTGGACGGTACGTTAACGTCGGCGGCAATGACCACCGTAGGCACATTGCACCCTGGCGTCCTGCAAAGCCTATTCCACTTGGGTGGAACGTGGTGGGACGCAACGGGCGATGGCAATCGGTTCCTGGTGGGTCTCCCAGTCGACCAGGGGGTGCCGCCGTTTACAGTTGTACTCAACTGGCAGGCCGAGTGGAAAAAATAGGGGTCTTCCAATACCAACTCGTTTGCGCGTAAAGATTCGCTCGCCGATTGCACTGGCTCCCTTCTGGAATCAGCGGAAGGACACGGTGACCGTATTGGCAGGTTTCCCGTCGAAGCTCAGGACCACGTCAACGGCTCCACGGCCCACCAGCGACCGTGGCAGCGGCCCTAGGTTGACGATGTCCTCGCCCAGATAGATGCCGACGGGCGCAGCGCCGGCCACCGGCACACTCACGCCTCCCACGGTGGCCGTGGCTTGCCCCGAATAGCCTCTAAAGCCCGTTCCGTAAAGTGACAGGAAGACCTGGTCGCTCGCCGGGCCAAGGTCCACAGGGGCCGGCGCCAGGGTCTTTAGGTTAAAGAGGTAATCGAAGCTTTGCTTGCCGCTCGCCGGGGCCCGGACCCAGTATCCAGCCGGGGCGCCCGATCCTGTTGCGTTGGCGGTAAACAGGCCCGGGGAGATGGCACTGACGGTGGCTGAGGCCGAAAACGCAGCTCCGGTGGAAGTGGTCAAGGTGATTTGAGCGGTTCCGAGCGCCGTCCCTGCCGGGATCAGATAACCGACCGCAGTCGGCGCAATGAAGTAGATCGGCGCCACGCGGCGCTGGCCCCGGCTGTCCGTAACGTCGATCTTGACACCGTTGAGTTGGGCCGGCCAATCGTTGCCGGGGTAAACCGCCACCGCGGGAGCGACATTCGGGGCTTGGGCCAGGGCAATCATCTCCGGCGCAAGCGCGGTCTCATAGCCGGCCGAATTCTGGTCGGTCAGCCGGGGTCCCGCCGTGGTCGACTGATCATAATGGATGTTCACGTGATCGCCGTTCGTCCCGATTTTTCCAACCGTCGCGGCAGTGGCGCTCGTGAGAGCGGTCACGGTTCCATTCGGTAACGTTACCATCACGTTGCTCAGGCCGATGTTCATGCTGCCTGTCAGTGTGTAACCATTTGGAAAAGTCTGGGCGCCCTGGGTGAAACCAGGTGGAAGGGTCTGGAACCCGATCGAATTTTCAACAATAGAAGGCGGAGTCGAGAGGTTTTGGATGTTGAGATTCAGGACACTCGGCGTCGTCAGGTCCAGCTCCTTGCAGTTCCCCTCCCTGGGTACATTCGCGTCGTCACATTGCGAGTAGAGAATCTTAAGGCTGAAAAGCGTCCGTGGAGGATCTTCCACGAAGATGTTTCGGTATAGCGAGGGTTGCAAGGAGCCGAACATGGTGCCGGGGACCATCATCGATGCAATGACGGCGTTGTTCTGGCCGTTTAGTTTGGTGGTGCTCCAACTGGGATCGGTTGGGCTGTTCCAGTCCGTCTTCACGACGTAAAGACCGTCGATCAGGCAATCGTCGCCGGGCGAATTGGCGGCCCAGCCTAAGTTCACGACGCCGCCGTTGTAATTCTGCCAAACCGTTGCATTGGTGACGGTGATGAAGGACCCCCACATCATCAGGGAATCGTCACCGGAGCGAACAAACAGGTTGGACACTCTCGAATTTTGGCCGATCCTGAGTCCGCCATTGACACCGTTCCAACCGAGGGAATTCACGTTGTTCACTGTGCTGTTGACCAGCAGGTCGGACGTGGCGTGATTGTGGTCGGTGATCACAATTCCATCCAGCAGGAACGTGTCGGGAGCCGAATTCTTGGGAGGGTCCACCCAGGAAAGCGCGTGGTAGCCTTGCTCTGCATACCCGCTCGTGTCGTAGCAACCCCGCAGATCGTACTCAAACCGGCTCCCATCCAGCACCCCCGGACCGTAAACCCGCCGCAGGTTTCCCTGGCCGTTCTGTTCGAAACGCAGCTTTCCCTGCACCCACGCGCCCGGAGCAAGAAAGACATTCCTGATGTTGGCAGGCACAACGAATGGCTGCGCTCCCGTTGACCCGATGGCGACCGTTCCCTCGAAATCCAGCGTATCGAAGTGGGAGAGATCTCCCGTGAGATCCGCCGGCGCCGCAACTATTTTCACGCTGCTGCCCGTGGGTTTGGCGTAGCGTGGGTTGAGGAAGAAGACCAAACTCTGAATGCTACCGCTCTGCTTTGAGTCGCCATCCCACCACAGGAGAAACTGATCTCCCGCGAAATCCGCGGTGGTGCTGGTTGAGATCTGGACCGTGCTGCCGCCCGCCGAATCGACATGGATCCCTTTGGCCTGGGGCCGGACGGAGACGTGGTTGATCGCTGGAAAAGCGGAACCCCATAGCTTCGTCACACGGAGCGCCACCGCGGTGCCGGCGATGGCAGGAATGCTCGCGAACGACATCGAGGTGTCCGGAGCATAACCAGAGGAACTGCGGAAGGGCGACGCGTTTGTCCCACCGTAGTAGCTGATGTACACTTTTACATCCGTCCAGTCTCCCGAACCCAACCTGTATTGGACGGCGTACCGGTCCGAAGTCATCGGATATGTCAAGGACGGCGTCCGATAGGTCGTATCCTTATTAACAACCGCACACGGCGGCGTGGGAGTAATCAACTGGGCGAAAGCACCTGAAGCGAATGCGGCCAGGAGCACTGGCACACGCAAGCGACGTGGGTTCATAACAGTTCTTGCCTCCAACTTCAAGTCAAAGGAGCCGACACACACCAGCCGCTCACAGCATCACTGGAAATGATTTTACTCCAATAAAAGCCGTCACCTGAGCGAACTGTCGATGTCGCTACGCGAGTTCGAGACGTGCCCAGGTCCGAAGCAAACTGTTTGATGACGGGGCAAAAAGGGTACAGGCACGAATTTCGCAACGACGGCGAAATTCGAGCCAGTCCCCTTTTGCGCATCTGGATAAT
>JBGPHB010000163.1:0-7691 GCA_041484155.1 Bryobacteraceae bacterium | reverse complement strand
CCGCCCGCGGGTCCCATGGGCAAACTGCCGGATGGCCATCCGGACATGCAAGGATTCTGGACGCCGCCGGCGATTACCGACATTGAGCCTCCGCCTCCGGGACGCGGCGGGCGTGGCCCAGCCCCTCCCCCTCCGAGCGGCGCTGCGGCCGGCGCCGGGTTTGGTTTCGGCGGCATCCGCATTGTCGACCCCGCGGATGGGAAGATTCCGTACAAGCCCGAGGCCCGGGCCAGGCAGCAAGACATTCTCCAGAACCACATGGCGGACGAGCCGGAATTACATTGTTACCAATCCGGCGTTCCGCACAGCGAGTCCAACCAGTTCGGAGTGCAGATCATACAGACCCCTGGGTATTTCGTGCAACTTTCCGAGTTCATGCACACCGTGCGCATTATTCCCACCGATAATCGTGCCCATATTGACCCTAAAATCAGGCTGTTCCAGGGAGATCCGGTGGGCCACTGGGAAGGCGACACATTGGTAGTGGATACCACCAATCAGAACACCAAGACCTGGTTAGACACTTCGGGCAACTTCAAGACCGAGGCGCTGCACGTGACCGAAAAGTTTATTCCCCAGGACATGAACACCATCGTTTACGAGGCCACGATCACCGATCCCGGCATTTACACGCAGCCCTGGACGGCCCGCTGGAACATCAACCGCAACCGGCAAACCACCATGTCCGATGGCCACCCGTATGAGCAGATGGAATTCGGGTGCATCGAGGGCAATACGGACCTGGAACACTACACCCAGGACAAGGGCGGCAAAGCTCCCAAGAAACGCTAGCCGTATCGCGCTCGCCGCGGCGGCGCTATAATGGATTTCGACGGAAGAGACGCGGCGCGGCGTGCGTCTACGTACCTTAGGAGCGTGCCATGAACAACTACGTGAAGTTCGGACTCCTCATCGTGGCGATTGTCGGAGCCCTGGCCTGGCTGGCCGTGGGCGGCATCAATGACACGAAGACGTATTACAAGACCATTTCTGAACTCAACCAGATGAGCGATCAGGGCAAGGACAAGCGCCTGCGGGTAGGCGGGGACATCGCGGCCCATTCGATCAAGCGGGACGGCCAAAACGTAGAGTTCATGCTGGTGCAGGTGGAGGGTGCGAATCAACTCTCGTTGAAAGTGGTTTATAGTGGCGCCGATCCGCTGCCGGACACTTTCAAGGACGGCGCGCAGGCGCTGGCCGACGGCAAGCGCGGGCCCGACGGCGTGTTCCATGCGACCAAGATCCAGGCCAAGTGCGCGTCCAAATACGAAGCGAAGCCCACTCGTGCGGCTCTGTAGGAAACTTTCATGGAAAACATAGGCACGCTCGCAATCCTGCTCGCGTTTTGTTTTGCCATCTATTCGGTGGTGGCCTCGCTGGTCGGAAAATGGACGAAGCGGCCGTTCCTGGTGTTGAGCGCGGAGCGCTCCGTGTATTCCATCTGGGTGCTGCTCACAGTCGCGGCCGGGATCCTGATCTATTCGCTGATTCAGGGCGACTTTCGCCTGGCGTATGTCGTGATGCACAGCGACCGCTCGATGCCCACGGTCTACAAGTTCGCGTCGTGGTGGGGCGGGCAGGAAGGTTCGTTGCTGTTCTGGAGCTGGTTGCTGGCCTCGTATTCAACGGTGGTGGTGTTCCGCAATCGCCGCAAGTTCCGCGACATGATGCCGTACGTCACCGCGGTGCTGATGGCGACCCAGACCTTCTTCCTGATCCTGATCGCGTTCGTCGCCAAGCCGTTTTCGGTGTTGATGGCCGGGAAGGCGATCGTCGAGGGCCGGGGGCAAGGGCTCAACCCGCTGCTCCAATACTGGACGATGGTGATTCACCCGCCCATGCTGTACTTGGGCTACGTCGGCTTCGTGGTTCCGTTCGCGTTCGCCGTTGCATCGCTGATCACCAAGCAGCCGGGAGATTCCTGGATTCACACTACGCGCCGCTGGACGCTGGTCACCTGGCTGTTCCAGACGACGGGCGTGCTGCTCGGCGCCGGATGGGCTTATGCGGTGCTCGGGTGGGGCGGCTATTGGGCCTGGGACCCGGTGGAGAACGCTTCGCTGCTGCCCTGGATCACCGCCACGGCGTTTCTGCATTCGGTGATGATGCAGGAGAAAAAGGGAATGATGAAGGTGTGGAACATCGTGCTGGTGTCCGCCACTTTCTTCCTGTGTATCTTCGGGACGTTTTTGACGCGGAGCGGCATCGTCAACTCGGTGCATGCTTTCGCGCAGTCCTCGATCGGGCAATACTTCGTTACGTTCCTGGCGATCGGCATCGCGGGGACGGTGTACCTGATCCTGAACCGGCTGGATTACCTGAAGAGCGAATCGCAGCTTGAGAGCGTGCTTTCGCGCGAGTCGAGTTTTCTGTTCAATAATCTGATTCTGCTGGCGAGCTGCTTCGCGGTTCTGTGGGGCACCTTGTTCCCGGTGATTTCCGAAGCGGTTACGGGCGAAAAAATCAGCGTCGACGCGCCGTTCTTTAACCGCGTCGAGATACCCATTGCGATGGGCCTCATGCTGCTCACCGGCGTCGGGCCGCTGATCGCGTGGCGGCGCAGCTCGTTTGAAAGCTTGCAGCGGGCATTCCTGTGGCCGCTGGTGGCGGGCGTGGCTCTGGCCGCGGTGCTGGTGGGGTTCGGCGTGCGGAACTTTTACGCGCTGGTCTCTTTTGCGCTGTGCACCTTCGTGATCGTCACGGTATTAATCGAGTTCTTGAAAGGCGCGGGGCAGATCCGCTCCAAGAGCGGGACCAATTTGCTGTCCGCGATGTTCGAGCTTACGCATCGCAATACGCGGCGCTACGGCGGATATCTGGTGCACGTAGGCGTGGTGTTGATGTTCGTCGGCTTCACCGGCAAAGCGTTCGACAAGTCCACCACTGTGGAACTTGCGCCCGGAGAGAGCTTGCAGTTGGGGCGCTATCGGCTTCAGGTCCAGGGCTTCACGGCCGGCCGGAACGACAACTATATCTGGGAGAAGATGCAAGTCGCGGTGGAGAAGAATGGCGCCAGCCTGGGAATGCTCGAGCCGGAACGCCGCGTGTATATCGCTTCCCAGCAGCCCACCTCGAACATCGCCCTTCGCCGGCGTCCGAACGAAGACCTGTATATGAACTTCGGAGGAATGTCCGCCGACAATCGTAAAGGGGTGCTGCAGGCGTATGTTTTCCCGTTGGTCTCCTGGATCTGGGCCGGATACTGGGTGGTGCTTTTCGGCACCATCATCTGCCTGGTCCCCAGCAAGTCGCGTCTGGTCTATCCGCGGATGGAAGTAGTGGGGATCGCAGGGAAACATGCAAAAGTGGAAGACTAGCCTGCTGGTGGCCATCCTGGCCGCCGCCGGCCTCGCGCAGACCGCCTCCGAATTTGAATCCGAGCCGGTCAACCGAGTCGCGGGGAAGATGAACTGTTCGTGCGGCTGCAACCTGAACATGGCTTGCCTGATGCCGCCGTATCCGTGCCCGGTGTGCCGCAAGGCGAAAGCCAAGATCCTCACGATGCAGGCCGAGGGCAAGACCGACGACCAGATCCTGGATCAGTTCGTGCAGGAGAACGGCAAGGATATCCGGGCGGTCGGGCCGGGCCTGTTGGGCGTGGTGGGGCCGTACGCGGCTCTGGCGCTGGGCCTGGGGATCGTGGTGTTGGTGATCCGTCGCTTCATGCGGCCGCAAGCCGCCGTTGGGCCGGAGCTCGACGCCGCGACCATCGAGCGCATCGAAAAGGATATAGCAAAGCTCGACTGATGACCCTCGTCGCTGTCGTCATACTTGTGGTGGCTGCCACGACCTTGTTCACGCTTTCGATTCGCGCCAAGGACATTCCGCCGCCCGATCCGGTTTCTCCAACGCAGCACCTGGATGAGCGCAAGGCCCGGATTTACGAAAACCTGCGCGACCTGCAGTTCGAGTATCGGGTGGGCAAGCTTTCCGACGCCGATTATCAGCGGACCAAGCTCTCGCTGCAGCAGGAGCTGGCCGGCGTGCTGGGGGAGATCGACCGGTTGACTCCGCAGAAGCCGGCAGCCGTGGCGGCGCCGAAGCCGAAAGCTGTTGCGGGGGTTGTGTGCCCGCACTGCGGCGCTAAGTTCGCAAACCCGATGAAGTTCTGCGGCGAGTGCGGAAAGGCGATGTCATGAGAGTCCTGTTCGGGTTCCTCGCCAGCTCTTGGGTGCTTTTCGCCGCGGTCGAGGGCGTCGTTACGAACGCGACCTCCGGCAAGCCGCAGGCATCGGCGATCGTCAGCCTTCTCCAGCCCGGTTCGGGCGGCATGCAGACTTTGGCCAGCACGAAGGCGGATGCAGAGGGGAAATTTAGAATCGACAAAGACATTCCGCCCGGACCCGCGCTGGTCCAGGCGCTGTACCAGGGGACGACGTACAACGTAATCCTCACTCCGGGCACTCCCACGACCGGGGTTCATCTCAACGTTTACGACTCGACCGCGAAGGCCGGAACCGCACGGGTTTCGCAACACATGGTGGTGGTCGAGCCGGGTGCGGCCGCGCTGCGCATCAGCGAGACGCTGCTGATGAAGAACGATACGAAACTCACGTATCAGGATCCGGCGAAGGGTTCGGCGCGATTCTATATCCCGGCTTCGGTAACGGACAGGGTGCAAGTCACGGTCGACGCGCCGGGCGGCATGCCGATTCAAAGACCGGCGGAAAAGACCAGCCAGGCGGGCGTATATAAGGTCTCCTATCCGCTGAAGCCGGGGGAGACACGTTTCGATATCAGCTACAACCTGGCTGCCTCGGACACTTTCGCCGGCCGGAATCTGCATCCGGAGGACCCGGCGCGCCTGGTAACGGCGGGATCGGTGACGCTCTCGGGCGACCACGTCGAGTCGATGGGCCAGGAGCCGCAAACACAGGCGCGCATCTATAGCGTTTCGGGGCCTACCTATGAAGTGAAGATCGAGGGGACCGGTACGATCCGCACTCCCGAAGGGAACGCTCAGGAGGAAGACAACGGCAGCCCGCCGCTGGTAGAGGCGCCGGCACGGCTCTACACGCAGGCCGGCTGGGTGCTGGGTTTGACGCTTGGAATCCTGGCGCTGGGCGGTGCGCTGCTGTATCGAAGAGGCGCGGCGTGAACGCGCTGGAAGTCGACGGCGTTTGGAAATACTTTGGCGACTTCGCCGCTCTGCGGGACGTCGGCTTTCGCGTGACGCCTGGCTCGACGGTGGCGCTACTCGGACGCAACGGCGCGGGGAAGACGACGCTGTTGCGAATCGTCGCCGGGCTGACGAAGCCGACGAAGGGCGCCGTTCGTCTGCTGGGCGAAGAGGTGCGCCGGGAAACGGCGCGCCGCCGCATCGGCGTGCTGGGCCACGGCATCTCGCTTTACGACGAGCTTTCCGCGACCGAGAACCTGGTGCTGTTCGGGCGGCTGTATGGCCTCGCGGAGCCGCGTAAGAAGGCCCATGCCTGGCTGGAGCGCACGGGGCTCGAGCGCGTTCGCGACGGTCTGGTGCGGGAGTTTTCGCGCGGTATGCGCCAGCGGCTGGCGGTGGCGCGCGCCTTTCTCCACGAGCCCGAGCTGCTGCTGTTCGACGAGCCGTTCACGGCGCTGGACGACCGGGCCATCGCCGTGTTGCAGACGCTTCTGGCCGAAGCGCACGCCCAGGGCCGCACCATCATTATGTCCACGCACCAGCTCAAGGAAGCGCTGGAGCTGGCCACTCACGTCGCCTTGATCCGCCGGGGACAGATCGCCTACGCGGGCGAGCGCCGCCAGGAAATGGTCGACGATACCGGATGGCTGTACCGAACCTACGAGGACAACTGAATCGTGCCCGCGTTTGCGAGCCAGGTGCTGACCATCGCCGCCAAGGACTTGCGCGCCGAGATGCGCACCAAGGAAGCCATCAATGCGTCCGTCGCGTTCTCGATGGTGATCCTGGTGCTGTTCAGCTTCGCTTTCGATTCCGCTTCGGAGGATTTCCAGACATATTCAGGCGGCCTGCTGTGGCTGGTGTTTTCGTTCGCGGGCGCACTGGTGCTGAATCGCAGTTTTGCGCGCGAGACGCACAACGATTGCCTGGACGCGTTGCTGGCCGCCCCGGTTCCCGTCTCCGCCCTGTTCGTGGGGAAGGCGTTGGCAAATTATGTTCTGCTGCTATTGGTGGAACTGGTGTCGTTCCTGTTCTTCGGGCTCTTCTATAATGTCCATTGGATCGGACAAGTCTGGCCGCTGGTGCTGGTGACGATGCTGGGGACGTGGGCGCTGACGGTGATCGGAACCATGTTCAGCGCGCTCACCGTGAACCTGCGGCTGCGCGAGCTGATGCTGCCGACGCTGGTGTATCCGCTGATGATCCCGGCGCTGATGTCGGCCATCACGTTAACCTCGGATTTGCTGAGCGGAACGCCGCTCGGCGGTGAAAACCTGATCTGGATCAGGGTGCTGGTGGTCTTCGATTTCATCTTCACGGCGCTGGCCGTGGTTTTTGTGGATACTGTTCTCGTGGGGTGATATGCGCAACAAAAGTCTATTCGTTCTTGCCGGGATATCGGCGGCGCTGCTGTCCTGGAACATGTACCGGATTTTTCTCGTGCTCGGGGACGAGAGAAACCAGGGCGCCATCTGGCGGATTTTTCAGATTCACGTGCCTTCCAACATCCTGGCTCTGAGCGGATTCACCGTGGGCGCGGTGCTGAGTCTCACGTATCTGTTCCTAAACGATCTGCGCTTCGACGCGGTCGCCGCGGCGATCAATGAGGTCGCACTGGTGTTCGCGGCAATCGGGCTCGTGACCGGCAGCATCTGGGCGCGCATCATCTGGGGAGTGTGGTGGGCCTGGGACGCGCGGCTGACCTCAATGCTGGTGTGCTGGCTCATCTTTGCCGGTTACCTGATGCTGCGCCGGGCGGTTGAGGAACCGACGGAGCGGGCGCGCCTGTCCGCGGTGGTGAGCTTGTTCGGCGGCGTCGACGTGTTCATCGTGTGGAAGTCGATCGAGTGGTACCGCACGCAGCATCCCGGTCCGGTGCTGGATATCCGCGGCGGCGGCGGGATGGCGCCTGGCTGGCAAGGAGTGATGTATTGGAACCTGCTGGCGCTGGCGTGCCTGGCGGCGATGCTGGTGATGGTGCGGATGCGGCAGGAAGACATCGGGCGCGAGATCGATTCGCTGCGGCGCCAGGCGCACTCCTACTAGGAAGGAACAAGATGGACGATCGCAATTTCCGGTTCATGTTCTACGGATTCCTGGCGGCGTGGCTGATCGTCGTCGTGTATGTGCTGCTGCTGGCGCTGCGGGAGCGGAGGCTGCACCGTGAGTTAGAGCGCGTGCGGAAGATGGTGGAGAAGTAGTGGGTAACCCTGCCCTCAGATCCGCCACTTACGCAGTATAGGTTCTTGCCGAAGTTGGCGGATGTGGCGCACGCACTTTTGCGTGCCACGTACACACTCATGTGAACGCATGGCCAAGCGTTCGCAAGATTGCGAACGTGGCACGCAAAAGTGCGCGCGCCACGATGCAGTTAAGGCTTGTCCGGGTTGGGGTAGGTTCAGATTTCCGGATAGAACTCGAAGAATGCGTCGAGCGATTGTTCCAGTTGCGCGCGAACCTCGGCCTCGCCACCTTCGATGAGATGCATGGTGACGTGAGCGGTCTTGCCGCTTTTCAGGCGGATCTCGGCCTCCCCGACCTGATCGATTTCGTCCGCCGGAAGCAGCCGCAT
>JBGPHB010000162.1:0-7708 GCA_041484155.1 Bryobacteraceae bacterium | reverse complement strand
GATCGCCGCCAGCACCACCCGCAGCAGTCCAGCCGGACTCAGATGCCGGATGGCCCACGGCAGCAGCAGATAGAACTGCTCCTCCACGGCCAGCGACCAGGTCATGGCCATCCATTCCGCTCCGAACATTTGCCGTTGCGCGACGAAGAAATTCGGAACGAAAACAGCGTACGCCCATACCGGCATCGCGTCTTTGAAGGACGCTGCCAGGAACCAGCCGGCGTGAAGTCTTGCGAAGCGCAGCAAGCCCACGAATACCGCGAACCAGAGGAAGTACAGCGGGAAAATTCGGTAGATGCGCCGGCCGTAGAAGGTCTGGTAGTAGTTGCTGGAGCTCCTTGCATCCAGCAGAATCCCCCCGATCAGGAATCCCGACAGCACGAAGAACAGATCCACTCCGCTCCAACCGATGCGCAGCGGGCTCAGAAGGTAGAACTGCCAGGAGCCGGCCGATAGGTGAGAGGCCCGGGCGAAATAGTGGTAAAGAACCACCAGGACAATCGCCAGCCCCCTAACCCCGTCCAGTTCAGGTATACGGCCAGCCAGCCTCGGGTTGCGCCAGGCGAATGGATCCTCCACAATCGCCTAGTGCGGCCCGGCGGCCAAACGTCTCAAGGTTACTTTTGTCCGGCCTCCGGCTGGGCGCCGACTTGGGCCAGACTCTCGACTTGAACCAACTGTCTACGAGCCAGTTCCGAGTCGGGGGCATCCGGCGCCGCCTTTAGGTAGGCGCGCAAGTACTCGCTCGACTCGCCAAACACTCTTTTCCGGGCCAGAACCAATCCCAGAATATAGCTCGCCTTCGGATTACGATGGGCAGTATCGAGCTTGACCGCTTCCCGCGCGCTTTTCTCCGCCGCATCGAGCTGATTGAGCTGTAGATTCGCGATACCGTTGAAGTAATAGGCGCTGGGAAATTCATAGGGATTCAGATGAATCACGCGATCGGTGGTGGTAGCCACCTCCTCCCACTTGGCTTCTTTGAACGCCAGAAAGTACATCCGCTCATGCGGATTGATGAATCTGGGATCGGCAGTCAGAGCCTGGGTGTACGCCCGGCGCGCCTCATCCACATGATTGCCCTTCTCGTGGATTTTTCCAAGCTCGAACCAGGCTGTAGCGTATTGCGGGTACAGCTCGACTGCCTTTTCGAACTGGATCTTGGCTTCGTCGTCTTTGTTCTTCCTGGCCGCGTCCAATCCCTTTTCGAACGCCTTCCGCGCATCCTTGGGCGCCCGCGCCGAGATCGCACTAGTGGTCAAGCCCTCCACCTTGCCGAGCCGGTGCAGAACAATCGTGCCAACGTCCGGATTGTCCATGTAACGGTGATTGGCCAGCGAGACCAGATCGGAGCGAAAGCCGGGCATCGACGCGCGTAGATCGCAGTTGGTCAACTCGCTTCCGCGGATGCCGCCCGGCTGGGTTGCACCCAGCGCGGAACCTCTCAACCCCGGCGAGAGCGGGTCGCTGAGATCTATAAACACCTCTTGGCTCTGGCCGAGTTGGAAACTGAAACGCCCCTGCGCATCGGTGTGCGCTTCAGCATGCGGGGCGCCGTTGCAGACGCGCTCGATGATCACCGACTCGGACAGCGCCGTGCCATCGCTCAACACTACTCTGCCCGAGAGAAAAATGGGCCGAGTCATGTCGGGAGACGGAGAATTCGTGCTGGTCCTGGAGTTGGGATCACTGCCGCGCGTGGAACTTCCGCCGGAATTGGTGGTGCCGCCTGTTCCAGTGGTTGGGCCCCCGGTGGTCGCGCCGCCGGCACCGCCCGTGGTGGTAGGACCGGGTTGCTGCGCCGCCAAAACGATGACAGTGAAGACTACGGCCGTCACGATCGCGAGGACACGGAAAACGTACATACGCCACTCTCCCCGACTGCCATGATTATACGCCCGCCCGGCCCGCGCCGGGAGTTGACAGTCCTAGGTGTAACCATCGACAGTGAAAATATATGAAAATTTGGTTGTGTTTGGTGGCGGTACTCGCGCTGACCGCCTGCTCCGATACACCCACCAGCGAGACCAAGGCGCCCGAACGGCCCCCCGAGCCCCTGACTGGACGTCAGGCTTTCCAAATGACCTATCCTTCCGCACGCACCTGGGCAAGCGACTGCGAGCCGATCCGCATCCGCAGTCTCAATCTTGAAGCGCCTCGCTCCAAGAACGGCAAAGCCGGCGCGTGGGAAATTATGTACGTCTCCCGAAACAGAGGTCGCGCGCGCGGCTATACCTGGTCCGCCGTCGAAGTCAGCGAGAGTCTGCCCAAGGGAGTCTTCGCCCATCAGGAGGAGCCCTGGAGCGGTCCTCAAGGCCAGGAGAAACCCTTTGTGACGGCCGCGATCAAGATCGATACGCCCGAAGCGCTCAAGACCGCCATCGCCAAGAGCGCCGAATACATGAGTAGGGCCGGCGCGAAAGCGCAGGTGAACTTCATGCTGGAATCCACGCCGCGATTCCCGGATCCGGCATGGCGTGTTTTCTGGGGAAATTCAGTGTCGGCGGCGGAGTGGTCGGTGTTTGTGGACGCTACGCTGGGGCAGTATTTGGGGCGGTAACCCCGCCCTGACGGGCGGGGCTTGTCGGGGTTTGTGCAATCGCGGCAATTAATTAACGCGCCCCATCAACCCGGGCCGCCTACACGCCCGCCAACACCGCCGGCAAGCCCCGCCCATCAGGGCGGGGTTACTAGCGTCAGCTACCGCTTCAGTCGCCGGGCTTCCACTACGGGAATCAAGGAATGCGCCGGCTCGGCCGCAACCGGCCGCGCGCGTTGGGTGATCTCGTCGTTCAAGCTGGAGACGAAGTCCTCGATCTGCCTCTGCATTTCCGCCATCTTTTCCCGCATGTTCAGGATGATCTCGACGCCCGCCAGATTCACGCCAAGATCGCGGGTCAGCTTCAGAATGACTTCCAGCCGCTCCAGGTCCTCGTCGGTATAGAGGCGCGTATTGCCCTCGCTTCGCGAAGGTTTCAGCAGGCCCTCGCGTTCGTAGAGGCGCAGCGTTTGGGGATGGATCTGGTACTGTTCGGCCACGGCCGAGATCATGTACGCCGCTTTCCGTCCCTTGGTCATAATCAGACCTTCGCCCACATGGCGGCGCGAGGATCCTCCGGGTGCAGCTTGGCATACTCTCGAAGCAATTCCTTGGTGCGCTCGTCGTGCACCTCGGGGGCCTCCAGCGCCACTTCCACAATCTGATCGCCGCGCTTGCTGGTGCGGGAGTTCAGAACACCCTTTTCGCGGAGGCGAAACTTCTGGCCGTTCTGCGTGCCCTGTGGAATCTTGAGGAGGGCGCGGCCGTCGATGGTGGGCACTTCAATCTTGGTGCCCAAGCCGGCTTCGTCAACGCGGACGGGCACGGTAATCTCGATGTCGTCGCCATCCCGGCGGAAGAACGGATGAGGTTCGACGCGCACGGTGATGTAGAGATCGCCCGACGGCGCGCCATGAGTGCCGGCGTTCCCCTTGCCCGCGACTCGCAATCGCGAGCCCTGCTGCGCCCCGGAAGGAATCCGCACCTCCACCGTCTCCTTGGTCGAGATGCGGCCGTCGCCATGGCAGCTTGAGCATTGATTCCGCAGCCGCCCGGTACCGTTGCAACGAGGGCAGGTAAGGCTGAAGCGCATCGCGCCGGCGGCCTGCGTCACGTTGCCGCTTCCGTTGCACTCCGCGCAGACGGTGTTGGTTCCGCTCTTGGCCGCTCCACTGCCGCCGCAAGTCGCGCAGGTTTCCTGGCGCGCGATGTTCAAGCGCACCTGGGTGCCCTTGATCGCCTGCCAAAAATCGATGCTCAACCCGTACTCCAGGTCCGTCCCCTTCTCGGGCGCCGGCGATGCGGACTCCGCATTCGCCCTGCCGAACCATTGACTGAAAATGTCCTGGAAATTGGCGGACTCCGGGGCGCCCGAGGGCCGGCGTCCTCCCGCGCCTGCGCGCGAGAAGACGTCGGAGAAGTCGAAACCGCCAAAGCCCATGTTCGATCCGCGCTGCGCGCCCGCGCCTCCGGCGCCCGCGGGCATCCCATTTTCCGAATAGAAGCCGTACTGATCGTACATCTGCTTTTTCTTCGAATCGCTCAGGATGTCATAGGCCTCCTGAACGTTCTTGAAGCGGTCCTCGGCGGCCTTGTCCCCGGGGTTCAGATCCGGGTGGTGCTTGCGCGCCAGGCGGCGGTAGGCCTTGCGGATCTCATCCACGTCCGCTTCGCGGCCAACCCCGAGGGTTTGATAGTAATCGTGCTGTGGCATTGGGTAGTGGGTAGTGGGGAGTGGGTAGTGGGTCCGGGATCCTGCACCCCACTACCCACTTCCCGCTCCCCACTTCCCGCTTTTTTACTTCTTCTTGTCGTCTACATCCACAAACTCGGCGTCTACGACATTCTCTTTTTCCTTTGCGGAACCTGCTCCGTCGGCGGACGGTCCGGCGCCGTCGGCGCCCGGCGGCGGGGCACCGGATCCGCTGGGCGTGCTCGCCGCCTTGTACATCGCCTCGGCCAGCTTGTGGCTGGCCTGCGTGAGGGCGTCGACCGCCTTGTTGATCTCCTCGACTCCGCCGTCGGTCATGGTCTTGCGCGTCGCTTCCAGCGCGCCTTCCACCAGCTTGGCATCGTCGTCGCTGATCTTGTCGCGATGGTCCTTCAACATCTTTTCGACCTGGTAGACCATCGAATCGGCGCGGTTGCGCGCGTCGATCTCGTCTTTACGCTTCTTGTCTTCGGCCGAGTTGACTTCGGCGTCGCGCGCCATTTTCTCCACTTCCTCCTTGCTCAAGCCCGAAGAGGAAGTGATGGTGATCTTCTGTTCGTTGTTGGTCGCCTTGTCCTTGGCGGTCACGTTCATGATGCCGTTGGCGTCGATGTCGAAGGTCACCTCGACCTGCGGGATCCCACGCGGCGCCGGTGGAATACCGACCAACTGGAACACGCCCAGTAGCCGGTTATCGCGCGCCATGGCGCGCTCGCCCTGGTAGACCTTGATCTCGACCGAGGTCTGGCTGTCGGCCGCCGTCGAGAAGGTCTCGCTCTTGCGAGTCGGGATGGTCGTATTCCGGTCAATGAGTTTGGTGAAGACGCCCCCCAGCGTTTCGATCCCCAGCGACAAGGGGGTCACGTCCAGCAGCAGCACGTCCTTCACTTCGCCGCCCAGCACGCCACCTTGTACCGCGGCACCGACTGCGACGACTTCATCCGGGTTCACGCTGCGGTTGGGCTCCTTGCTGAACAGGTTGCGCACGATCTCCTGGACCCTGGGAATGCGCGTCGAGCCGCCCACCAGAACGACTTCGTCGATCTGCGACGGCTGGACGTTGGCATCGGCCATGGCCTTTTTGCAGGGCTCCACCGAACGGTCCAGAATTTCGGCCACCATCTGCTCGAATCGGGCGCGCGTCAGCTTGATCGCCAGGTGCTTGGGGCCGCTCGCGTCGGCCGTCAAGAAGGGCAGGTTGATCTCGGTCTCCAGCAGCGTGGAAAGCTCGATCTTGGCCTTTTCCGCGGCTTCCTTCAAACGCTGCAGGGCCATCTGGTCTTTGGAAACGTCGATGCCCTGGTCCCGCTTGAATTCCTGAATCAACCAATCGATGATGCGGTGGTCGATGTTGTCGCCCCCCAGGTGCGTATCGCCGTTGGTGGACTTCACCTCCACCACGCCGTCGCCCACTTCGAGGATCGAGATGTCGAAGGTTCCCCCACCGAAGTCGTAGACGGCGATGGTTTCATTCTTCTTACGGTCCAGACCGTAAGCCAGCGCCGCCGCCGTCGGCTCGTTGATGATGCGCATCACTTCCAGCCCGGCGATCTTGCCGGCATCTTTGGTGGCCTGCCTTTGCGCGTCGTTGAAGTACGCCGGCACGGTGATGACCGCCTTGGTGACCTTTTCGCCCAGGTAGGCCTCGGCGGCCTCTTTGAGCTTGGTGAGGATCATGGCCGAGACCTCTGGCGGCGAATACTTCTTGCCGCTGATGTCGACGCGAGCGTCGTTCATTTCGCCCTTGGTGACGTTATAGGGAACCAGCTTGGTTTCCTCGGAGACTTCGTCATAGCGCCGCCCCATGAAGCGCTTGATCGAATACACCGTGTTTTCCGGGTTCGTGACCGCTTGACGCTTGGCCACTTGCCTGACCAGACGCTCGCCACTCTTGGTGAAGCCGACCACCGACGGGGTCGTGCGACCGCCCTCCTGATTCGGGATGACGACGGGCTGGCCGCCTTCCATGACGGAGACGACGGAGTTGGTGGTGCCAAGGTCAATTCCTATGATCTTGCTCATAATGTGTGACTTCCTCTCGTGTGATAACTCGCGGCTTTATTTAGCCTAATAGCAGTATGCAATATTAGTGCCTCATTGTCAATGTTTGCTGGAAGATGCACCGCATGTACATGAAAAAAAGTGTTTTACATCACCGGACAGTCTACGAGCGTGTTCGGGATCTCAATAGGGGACTGACATACTCCCTAATCAGTCGCACGGGGCGAAGAAGATAGTAGAGGAAGCTAAGCCCGGCTGGCAGACTTAGGAAAAGCCGGTCTTTTTCATTGGGTGTGAGCTGATGGAAAAAGCTGAGTATGAATTGGAGGCCGTACCGAGCCCGGTCAGGCAGCGCCTCCAGCAACGAAAACCAATGCCTCGCATCACCCATTCGCAGTTCAAGAACGTTCCGATCGCCCGACCCTGGCTGAATGAATAGCCTTTCGCGAGCCTCCCTGGCGAGGGGCCGGAGTTGCGCCTGACTCGGGGTCCCGCGCAAAGCAGCCACCGGAATTTGCACCCCAAGAGTCTCCTGAGCGACCAGGAGTCCATACACCACGCTTCGCCAGAGGCCAAGCTCGCTGGCATGTTTCCAGACGCGGCTCCAATCGATCTCCGGATATACGCGCAGAAGCTCCGCGACGTCGCAGATCCACATCAGGCAGCTCCATCGGTGCTTGGCGCCGTGGACACAGAGAATCAGTAGCAATTCTTCCGGGGCGAGGGCCAAGATTGGTGTACCTCTGAATTCGATAGTGTGCGCGGAGCCGATGAGCCGGTCGAGGTCCAGGGGCGCGGAGTATTGTCTCCCGGTCAATCGCCAGCGTAGCTCGACGGCCAAGTGGTCGCAGGGGCGCTCGAACTGGTATTCAAATTCGCCTCCGACAGGGAAACCGTAGGGGGTGAGCGCCGTCAGGAGCCGGTACCCTCGCGCGAGAAGCAGGTCCTTGCAGCGGAGAGCGTCCCGCCTGTGAATCAGGATATCCAGATCGCCGCTGTGGCGGAGCGATAGCGAACCGTATACAGTAGCCGCCAGCGTCGGGCCTTTGAACGGAAGAGCGGCGATTCCATGCGACTGGAACAGGCGGAGTAGCCCCCTTAGTTCGCCGGTCAGCGCCAGGTTTCGTCCGGCGTTCGACTGAAAATCCTTCTTTAGTTCGTTCAGGACCACCGTGGGCACCGCTTCCGGACATATCTGACTCAGGTTTCGATAAACCAGGGGACGCACCCGGTGCTGCGTCGCAGTCCGGATTAGGTCCGGCCAGTCAATTTCACCTTGAATCAGACTCCGTACGTGTCCGACCGTAGCGGCGTCCGTGCAGACGCGAGCGCAACAGCACAGCAATTGTGACTCGGAACGAATCATGAGATTATGTCCAAGGGTTGAAGGCCGGGAGCCGATGGTAGCCGTCGAGGGACGGAGTTTGTCCGATCAAAACGCGGCCATCTTGTTCAAG
>JBGPHB010000161.1:0-7727 GCA_041484155.1 Bryobacteraceae bacterium | reverse complement strand
CTCGGACCAGGGCCTGGACGCGAATGAGCAGTTCCACTTCCTGGCGCGGGATGCCGAGCGCTGCGGCGACATGGGAGACGTCTTCGCCGCGACGCAGCATCCGCAGGGCTTGCACGCGCCGGCTGACGTTGAAGCCGGATCGGGGGGGCGCGGGCACAATCGCCGGTTCGGGCTGACGCTCGCTCGCGTCACGCACCTGCCGGGCCATTTCCTCCAGCCGCCGGCGCTGCTTCCTCGCGTGCCGCTGGATTTCGTACTTCAAAGTGAGAAATAGAGACAGGCTCGCCATGAGCCCCAATGCAAGCAGCACGGATTGGGTCAATGAGAGGGTCATTCACGAGTCTCCTAGTTGAGCGTCCGAAGGCGCTCTTGCCGGCTGATGACCTCCTGGATCCGAACCCCGAAGTTCCCCTCGACCACGACCACTTCGCCGCGGGCGATCACGCAGTTGTTGACGATCACCTCCACCGGCTCGGCGACCGAGCGGTTCAGCTCGACGATCGAGCCCGTGGTGAGCTTCAGCACATCCTTGAGGGCGACCTGCGCGCGTCCAAACGATACGCTGACCGGCAGCTCTACGTCCAGCAGCAGGTCGAAGGTCTTGGAATTTTCGGGCGCCTCGACGGCGATTGAGAGTCCGGGCATCGCCGGCTCCGGGGCAGGCTCCGGCGGTAGCGGAGCAGCTTCCTCCACGGCATGAACCAGTGCGGTTTCGAATCCGATCGTCAAAGTCGCGGTGGCCGCGCCGAGCGTAAGCCGGGCGGTCATCCAGGCTGCGTCCCCGGCCGCAGCGGTCGATTCCTCGCCGCCAGCGCGGACGACTTCATGTGCGAGCCGGGCCGACAGCGCTTGTTCCAGGCCAGAAAGCGCCTGGCCGACGATCTCAAGATAGGTTGATTTGAGGCTGGCCGCGTCGCTTTCCGGGATGCCGGCCGCGCGCAGCACGTGGTCGCCGGCGACGCTCCAGTCTGCCTCGGCGGCGGTGACCCACACGATGCCAGGGATGCCGGAGAAGGGCTGGCGCCAGCGCAGCGTCGCATCCGGGGGAGCGTCCGGGACGGGGTCCCAGTGCACCGCCGGCCGCTCCCCGGTCATGGTCTCGAAGATCGCCACCAGAAGCGAGGCGCACTGCTCGAAGAGCCAGCTCTGAGCCGAGGGCGCGGGCAAGGCTAGAACCCTCGCGGGCTGGGCCAGCGCTTGGCCATATAGGTGCGCAATCGAAGGATCGCCTGAGACTTGAGTTGCGAAATGCGCGATTCATGCAGACGCACGATCTTGGAAATCTCGCGCAGTGTCAGTTCCTCGTGATAATACAGACTCAGCACGGTCTTTTCCATGTCGGGCATCTTGGAGATGGCCTCGGCGAGGAGGGCCTGCAACTCGCTGCGCTCGACCACGCGGGAAGGCCAGGAGTCCTCATCATCGGAAAGGTAGTTCAACAGGTCGCGGTTGTCTTCGTCGGGCGCCGCGCTCTCCAGGCTTCCCAGGTTGAGGCCGCGCACGTCGACCAGCCACTCGTGATACTCCTCGATGGTCTGGCCCAGTTGCTGGGCGATTTCTTCTTCACTCGGCGAGCGGTGCAGGCGCTGTTCGGCCGCCGCGATGGCCGCCTCGATCTGCTTGGCGCGCTTGCGTTGCTGGCGGGGCGCCCAGTCGAGACCGCGCAGGCTGTCCAGGATCGCTCCGCGGATCTTGTATTCGGCGTAGGTCTTCAGTTTGACGTTCTGCGCGGGGTCGAAGCGGTCGATGGCCGAGATCAGCCCGACAATGCCGGTGGAGACCAGGTCGTCCAGGCTGACGCTTTCGGGCAGCCGTTCATGAATACGCCGGGCAATCAGCCGCACCTGCGGGAGATGGTCCATGATGAGCCGCTCGCGCTCCTCCACGGGAAGCGCCGTGCGCCGGTAGCCCTGCACCAGCGAAGGGCCGTTCTTTTTTGTCGCCTCCAGCCGTGTCGCCTCTTTCACGCTGTCGCCCCCACGCTGCGCTGCGTCGCGGCCGGCCTGGCGCGGGAGAGCGACGTCTCCAGTGAGTTGCCGAGCGCCAATTCCGCCAATCGGGCTTTGGTCGCCGGCTCGAGGTCGTCCGGTATCTGCTGGCCCATGGTGAGGAACGAGACGGGCAGCGATCGCTGGGCCGCCTCGCTCACTAAGGCACCGTATCGGTCGGTTTCGTCGATTCTTGTGAACAGAAGCTTCCTTGGCTGAAAAATCTCGTAACGTTCGATGACCCGAGCCAAGTCCCCTGGTTTCATCGAAGCCGAGAGTACTAGGTGCGCGTCGATCTCCGGGTGGGAGGCGATCAGGCAGGCCAGATCGGCGCCATCCTCCATCTCCCCGCGCGCCAGACCCGGGGTGTCGATGAAGACCAGTTCCTTGGATCGATGCTCTTCCAGCGCCTGGGCCAGCGCCAGCGGCGTCTCCAGGACCTCGAATCCGATGCCCAGGATTCCAGCCAGCGAGCGGAGTTGATCCGCCGCCGCGATGCGATAGACGTCGGTCGAGAGAATCTGCGCCGGCCTTCGCAACGCCAGACCGTAGCGGGCCGCGAGCTTCACCAGCGTGGTGGTCTTGCCCACGCCTGGGGGCCCCACCAGCGCCACCACTCCACGTCCCGCCCCGGGGCGGCCGAGCGTCGAGTCGGTTTCAAAGAGTTCTTCAATCGGCGTCCCTTGGGCCACGGCCTGCGCCAGCATCGCGTCCAGCTCGTTCATCAGCAGCCGCGAGTAGACTTCCGATTCACCCGGAGCGGACGGCGAGGCGAACATGCGCCCGCCACGCAGGGAGTGGGACAATCGCTCGATGTCGCGCTTCAGGTCCGCTACGTCTTGCGTCAGGCGATCCGGCGGCGCCGTAGCGGCTTTGGCCGGCCGGAGGTCGGGTCCGCGCGGCACCCCGAATACGACTTCATATGCGCCCAGGAGCCGTGTCACCGGCGTGGTCGGACGAGTGCTGACCAGGAGCGCCTCTTCGCCGAGTTCCTTGCGCGCCAATTCCATGGCTCCCTCGACCGTTCCCGAAAAGTAACTTTTCAGCTTCATTGAATAAGTCCTTACTGAATGAGCCCTAGCGACACGACACGCACCCCGGCCGGAATTTCGTTATGGGAAAGGATGGAGAGGTTGGGTATGGTTCCTTCCACGATCTGGCGCAAGAAGAAACGGGACGCGGAACTGGCCACCGCGGCCACCGGCGATTCGGTCGCGCCGACGGCCTTGGTCACGCGGTCCAGGATCTCGCGAATCTTCTGCGGCGGCAGATTCAGGTGGCCGGCGTGCTCGTTATATTCGACTGCGGACTCAATCGAGCGCTCGATCTGCGGATCGACGAAGAACGCGGGCAACTCACCGGTTGGGTTTAGATACGGTTTGACCAGCAGCCGGCGCGTGGCCTGGCGGACATACTCGGTCAGCAGAATCGGGATCTTGGTCATGGCCGCGCCCTCGCCGAGCGCTTCCAGTATGGTGACGGAATCCCGAATCGATACGCGTTCCCGCAATAAGTTTTGCAAAACCTTTTGCACCACCGCCATGGAAAGCAATTTCGGCACCAAATCTTCGACCAGCTTCGGGTTGTCCTCGGTGACGCGATCCAGAATATTCTTGGTGTCCTGGCGCGAGAGCAGTTCGTGAGCGTGACGGCGAATCAATTCGGCCAGATGCGTCCCTAGAACGCTGACCCGATCGACTACGGTGTATCCGTTGGCGCGAGCGTGATCGGCGGCTTCCGACGGAATCCACAGAGCCTGAATCCCAAACGCGGGCTCCAGCGTGGGAATGCCTTCGAGCGGCGGCGCCGTCCCTCCCGGATGGATCGCCAGTTCGCAGTTCTGCATCAGCTCGAAGCGCGCGATCTCAGCGCCCTTGAGCAGCACCGCGTACTCGCAGGCCTTGAGTTGCAGGTTGTCGGTGACGCGCACCGGCGGCACCATGTAGCCCAGTTCGCCGGCCAATTGGCGGCGAATTCCGGCGATGCGCCGCAACAACGGCGAGTTCTGCGCGCCTTCCACCAGCTTGACCAGGCCGAGTCCGACTTCAATCGCCAGCGGCTCCACTTTAAGCAGCGAGTCGAGACTCTCTTTAACCTGCGGCTGCGCCGCGGCCAGCGACAGGTTTTCAGCGTCGGCAAGTTTTTGGCGGACCCTCCAGCCTGCGAAACCGACGCCCGATCCGAGTACCAAAAAGGGAATGGTCGGTAATCCGGGAAAGGCCGCCATCGCCGCCAGCACGCCGCCGGCGAGCATCAACGGCTGCGGGTTGCTGAAGATCTGCCGCCGCACGTCGGAGCCGAGCTTGCTGTCCGAGCTGGTACGCGTGACGATCAGACCGCCCGATACCGAAACCATCAGCGCCGGGATCACCGTCACCAGCCCGTCGCCGATGGTCAACACTGTATAGGTACTCAGCGCGCGGTTGAGATCCATGCCGTGCTGCAATACGCCGATCAGGAAACCGGCGACGATGTTGATGGTGGTGATTAGAATGCTCGCCACCGCGTCGCGTTGCGTGAAACGCGATGCTCCATCCATAGCTCCATAGAACTCGGCCTCCGACGCCAGTTGCTTGCGCCGCTTGCGCGCTTCCGATTCGTCGATGAGCCCGGAGTTTAGGTCGGCGTCAATGGACATCTGCTTGCCGGGCAGCGCGTCCAGAGTAAAGCGTGCCGTCACTTCCGAAATGCGCACCGCGCCGTGATTGATCACCACGTACTGGATCGCAATCAGCACCAGAAAAATCACCACGCCAATGATGTAGTTGCCGCCCACCACGAAGTTTCCGAAGGCCTCGATCACGTGGCCGGCGGCGCTGGTCCCGGTATTGCCCTGGATCAGAATGAGGCGCGTCGAGGAAATATTCAACGCCAGCCGAAACAGGGTTAGTAGCAGGAGAGTGGTCGGAAAAACGCTGAACTCCACGGGCTTGGTGATGTACATCGAAACCAGCAGGACAATCACCGAGACGGTGATGTTCGCGCTGATCAGTAGATCCAACAGGAACGCCGGCATGGGCATGATCATCGCCATGACGATTCCCAAGACGGCGAGCGGCACGCTCAAATCGGCCAGGTTCCCCAATCGGGAAGACGGGGAGCCAAGGGCGGCCGGCGTCTTAGCGGGCAGCTTCGCTCCACCTCCCCGCGCGCTGCCGTTCCCCCCGGAGGCCGCTACCGCGGATGCCGGAACGGGACTAATTTGTGGCGTTGTTGCCATCTGCGGACGTGCTGAGGCATTTGCCCGGCCAAATGGCAGGCGACACCGCCTGCCCCACCCGTCTGCCGCCCAACGGCAGGCTAGAATGGAAAATCCGGGGTAAAACAGTTGGCCGTCATTCTCAAACTCAGTGAAGCCATCCAGGGACTCGTCCGGGATGGCGATATCGTGGCGCTCGAAGGATTCACGCACCTGATTCCGTTCGCCGCGGGACATGAAATTATCCGTCAGGGGCGTCGTGACCTGACCGTGGTCCGGATGACGCCGGACGTGATTTACGATCAAATGATCGGCTCAGGGTGCGTATCGAAGATCGTGTTTTCCTGGGGAGGAAATCCGGGCGTCGGCTCGCTGCATCGCTTGCGCGACGCCGTCGAGAACGGCTGGCCCGGTCCGCTCGCGGTCGAAGAGCACGAACACGCCGGCATGGCCGCGGCCTATGCGGCAGGCGCTTCTCATCTTCCGTTCGGAGTCCTACGCGGCTACGCCGGCACGGACTTGCCGAAGCACAACTCGCGCGTCAAATTTATCGAGTGTCCCTTCACCGGCGAACGCCTGGCGGCGGTACCGGCGATTCGTCCGGACATCACCATTATTCACGCACAAAAAGCCGACCGCCAAGGCAGTGTGCTGATGTGGGGCGTGACCGGGGTCCAGAAAGAAGCGGTGTTGGCCGCGAGCCGTTCCATCGTCACGGTGGAAGAGATCGTGGATAAGTTGCATGCGCCACCGAACGCCGTAGTGCTGCCCTCCTGGGTGGTGGGCGCGGTTTGTGAGGTGAAAGGCGGGGCGTTTCCCTCCTACGCCCAGGGATACTACTCACGTAACAACGCCTTCTATAAGCAGTGGGACGCAATCGCGCGGGAACGCGATGGATTTCAGGCATGGATGGAACGCCACGTCGCCGGCACGAAAGACTTCAATGAATTCCGGCAGAGTCTGGAGCTGGAGGTGAAACATGGCTGACGCGCCCTACACCGCGGACGAAATGATGACCATTGCGGCGGCGCGGATGGTCCGCAACGGCGTGGCATGTTTCGTGGGAATCGGGCTTCCCAGCGCCGCGGCAAACTTGGCGCGCCTCACCCACGCACCGGACACCATCTTGATCTACGAGTCCGGCACCATCGGCACCAAGCCGGCCGTTCTACCCCTTTCGATCGGGGATGGGGAGCTTTCCGAGACCGCCGAAACCGTGGTCTCGATCGCCGAGATTTTCTCTTATTGGTTGCAGGGCGGCCGCATCGGCCTCGGATTTCTCGGCGCGGCTCAGATTGACCGCTTCGCAAATATTAATTCGACCGTCATCGGAGACTACGGGAAGCCCTCAGTGCGGCTCCCGGGCGCGGGCGGCGCTCCGGCAATCGCCGCCAACTGCGGCGAAGTCCTGATCACGTTGCGGCAGAACAAGCGCGCCTTCGTGGAGAAGCTCGATTTTCAGACCTCCGGCGGGCACATGGAAGGCGGCGACAGCCGGGAGCGCATGCGTTTCCCCGGCAAAGGCCCCACGGCGGTGATCACCGATCTGGGAATCCTTACACCAGATCCAGTCACGAAAGAACTCACTTTGACCAGCGTGCACCCTGGCATTACCGCCGAAAAGGTGGTGGAGGCGACCGGTTGGAAGCTGAAAGTCGCACCGCAAGTCAGCACGACGCCTCCGCCGACCGCGAGCGAGTTGAAAGTGCTGCGGGATTTGCAGGCACGGACCGCGCGCGCTCACGCTGGACAGAACTGATCCGAAAAGAATCACGCAGAGACGCCGAGCCGCAGAGAAGACTTCTGCTCCGCGGTTTCTGCGCCTCTGCGTGACATTTTTCTTGGAACCTCGATTGCTCTCATTCCCCGACGAGGAGAAACCATGCTTCGAAGCATTGTGATTAGCCAGAGTGAAGCCCGGAACCAGGAACTGGCCGCGGCCCTATCCGAACTGCCGGAGGTTGACGTGGTGCGGTTGCTCACTGCCTACCCCGCGGTGGATGAGCTGTTGCGAATCATTCGGGTCAGGGGCGTCGACATGATGTTTCTTAGCGTTGACGATGTCTCGCGCTTCGAAACCTTGGCGGTGTGCGTGGACGACCTTAAGCCCGGTCTTCCGATCATTACATTCGGCGGAACCTCGAATGCGGACCTGGCGCCCAAGCTGATGCGGCTGGGCATTCGCGAGCACTTGCATTCGCCGATCCGACGCCAAGAAGTTGCCGATGCCATCGATTCCGCGAAGCGGCGGATGAAAAAGCTGCCCGCCACCGTCCTGCGCCTGGCTGATTTCTATACCTTCTTGCCGGCCAAGCCCGGAGTGGGCGCTTCGACGATTGCGGCGAACACCAGCCGCGCTTTGGCGGACGATCTGGGCGCTCGCACGCTCCTGTTGGACTGCTCGCTTGCGGCCGGAACGATCAAGTTCCTGCTCAAACTGGGGAACAGCGCATCTATTGTGGATGCGATCGGACGGGCCGACGCCCTGGACGAAGATATCTGGTCGCAGATGATGGGCAAGTGGGGAAAGCTGGACGTAT
>JBGPHB010000160.1:0-7780 GCA_041484155.1 Bryobacteraceae bacterium | reverse complement strand
GGGGTGAAGCGATGCGAATGAAGCTCTTGATATCTGTGCTCGCCGCGGCTTTGCCAGCGGCCGCTCATCACGCTTTCGGTGGTGAATTCGACTCGAACCGGCCGGTCCTGCTGAGAGGCAAGATCGTGAAGATGGAGTGGGTCAATCCCCACTCCTGGATTCACGTCGAGGTGATCAAGCCCGACGGCGCCAAGGAAGTCTGGATGGTCGAGGGCGGAAGTCCCAACTCGCTGATCCGGCGCGGGGTGACGCGCGACAGCCTGCCCGTGGGAACCGAGATCGTCGTCGACGGCTATCAGGCGCGGGACCACACGCTGCTGCGCGCGAACGGACGCAACGTGACGTTCCCGGACGGCCGCAAACTGTTCCTCGGCTCGTCCGGCCCGGGCGATGTGCCGAAGGACGCCGCGCCTCTCGACCAGGCCAAGTCACCGGCGAGCCGTTAACGGAGGGAATCTCGACGCGACCCGACCGGGGCGTTATTCTTCCTATGGAAGGCTCATGAACGCGGATTTGGCGCAACAGAAGCAGCATGCTCACGGCTTGATCGAGCGGCTCCCACCGGAAAAGCTCACTGCGGTCGTCGGGCTCCTGGAACTCATGCTCGATCCTCTCGACCGCGCCCTAGCCGGCGCCGAAATCGACGATGAGCCGCTGACCGACGAGGAGAAGCGAGACATCGAAGCCTCCCGCGAGTGGTTTAAGCACAACCAGGGCATTGCCTTCGAACAGGTGGTTGCCGATCTGGGTCTCACCATGGAAGAGGTGAAGAATTACCGTGATCCTGCGTGAAGCAGCTTGTCTTCACGGGCACCGCTAAGGCCGACCTTGAGCGGCTGTACCCGGTGATCCGGCTCCGGGTGGCTGCAGCCATCCAGCGGCTGAGTGCCACCGGCACGCTTTTCGCTCCCCGACGGCCAGACCCTTCGCGTCAACCGCGTCCAGAACTGTCGCGACGCGTACCGCTGAGAAAATCGGGACTCGTTGCCATGACGCTTTCTCGCCACTTGCGATAATGTAAACAAATTGAGGAGGTTCTTCTAGTGTCAAAACAATTGGTCATAGCCCGGTATCTCTGGGCAGCGCTGGCCGCTTGTCTGGGTGTTGCCACGGCGGCGCCGAACGATTACGCGGACAGCAAGTCGTGGCTCTGCCGGCCGGGCCAGCACGATGCTTGCGCGGTTGACCTCACGACTACCGTGATCGGCGCCGACGGCAAGTTGAGCCGGGAGGCGTGGACCGCCGATCCGAAAGCGCCCATCGATTGCTTCTACGTGTATCCGACGGTGTCAACCGACCCGACGCCGAACAGCGATATGACCGCCGATCCGGCGGAACTGAACGTCATCCGGCAGCAATTTGCGCGCTTCGGATCGAAGTGCCGCCCGTACGCGCCGATGTACCGGCAGATCACGCTGGCGGGACTCCGCCTCATGCTGGGCGGCCGCGGTGGGGGCGCGTCACTCGACCACGGCCTCCAGTACGACGATGTGAGGGATGCGTGGAACTATTATCTCGAGCACGACAACCAGGGACGCGGCTTCGTGCTCATCGGCCACTCGCAGGGCTCCTACATCCTCGCCGAACTCATTCGCCAGGAGATTGACGGCAAGCCGGTACAGGAGCGCATGGTTTCGGCGATCATCCCTGGCGCCACGGTGGCAGTTCCACGCGGAAAAGACGTGGGCGGCGCGTTCCAGCATGTGCCGCTGTGCCAGGGGGCCTCCCAAACCGGGTGTGTGATCGCGTATTCGGCGTTCCGTTCGACTGTGCCGCCTCCGGCCAACACGCTGTTCGGCAAAGTCGCGGATCAGAACATGGCCGGCGTTTGCACGAATCCGGCGGCGCTCGGCGGAGGCAGCGGCGAGTTGCGCGCGTATCTGGCGGCCGACGGCGGCATGATCGTCACCACGGCTCAACCCAAGCCGTGGGTAATTCCCGAGCGGCCGATGGAAACACCGTGGGTCAGCGTTCCCGGGTTGCTCACCGCGCGCTGCACGTCAAATGAGAATGCTACGTATCTGGAAGTAACACTCCACGCTGACCCGTCCGGCCGGCGTACCGACGACATCGTCGGCGATCTCAAGACCAACGGCCAAGTGCAGGCGAACTGGGGCCTGCATCTAGTGGATGTCAACCTCGCGATGGGTAATCTGGTGGACATTGTCGGCCAGCAAGCGAAGGCGTGGCTTGCTTTGAAGAGCAAGGACCGCCGGTAAATGCCGGCGCCTTAAGAGGGGTGGAGCAGGCTCGCCGCATCCTGGTCGAGAAAAGCAATTACGTTCGGATGCAGCCGCAATGCCGAGGCGGGCGCCATCGGGCCGATCTCGCCTTCGAAGCAGAGCTTCACGGCCTCCGCTTTTCGCCGGTCGGAAGCGATGCATAAAACTGAGCGGGCCTTCAGAATCTGCCGCACCGACATCGAGATCGCCCGGCGCGGGACTTCCTCCACCGAATGGAACCATCCTTCGCCCACCTGCTGCCGGCGGGAGCGCCCGTCGAGATCCACGATCAAAAACGGCTCGTCGGTCTCGAAATCCGCCGGAGGATCGTTGAAGGCCAGGTGCCCATTCTCCCCAATCCCGACGATGGCCAGGTCTACCGGCGCCCCGTGGATCGCGGCCGCCGCGGCCGCGCACACCGCTTGCGGATCGGCCATACCGTCGAGTAAGTGTGCCTGCGTGATTCCGGTGGGCTCCACGATTCGTTCCCGGACGTAGCGCTGAAAGCTCGCCGGGTGGTCGCCCGGCAGACCGATGTATTCGTCCAGGTGGAACAGCTCCACAGCACGCCAATCGATCCCCGGAGCCGCAGCCAGTGCCGCGAGAAAATCGTACTGCGAGATGCCCGTGGACGCGACCATCCGCGCCCGCCCCCGCGCTGAGATCGCTTCGCGAATCAGTTTCGCCGCTTCCGCAGCGGCGGCATCGCCCAGCTCTTTCTTACTCTCGAAGATATGTCGGATCACTTTGACCAGGACGAGAAGTATACTAGCCATAATATGAGAAACGCTCTGCTGCTCGCCGCCACGTGCCTGCTTTCGCTCCAAGGCGCCGATCCCGCTCAGCCCTTGTTTTGGAGCGCGAGCCAACTGAAGGACGTCGATAAGAAGGCCAACTCCAAACTGAATCCGGAGAGGCACCTCGGGACCGAGCGATTGCTGGATTCGGCGTTTGTGGCTTTCCGCAATGGACCTGGGGAGGCGGAAATCCACGAGAAACTCGCGGATTTGCTCCTGATCCGGTCGGGCGAGGGAACCGTGCTGGTGGGCGGCAAAATTGTAGAAGGCAAGCCCACCGGGCCCGACGAGGTACGCGGGAAATCGATCGAAGGCGGAACCAAGTACCCGATCGCGGCGGGCGACGTGCTTTACATACCCGCCAACGTGGTGCATCAGTTCCAGATCGGGCCGGGCCAAAGCTTTACCGCCATGGTTGTGAAAATTACGCCGAAACCGTGACTGGCCATGCGCATTTCACTAATATCCACAGTCGCGGTGATCTTTGGAGTGGGCGCGGCTCAGGCGAGGGTGGCGCAGATCACGATCTCTAAAACGACTCCGGCCTTCAAGGGGCAGATCTTCGGCAACGCCGGCGCTTACGAAATCGTCAAGGGCACGGCCGCTGGCGAACTCGATCCGGCCGACCGCCACAATGCGGTGATCACGGACATCCAGTTTGCGCCGCGCAATGCGAACGGCAAAGTTCCGTACACGACCACGTTCACGATCCTCAAGCCTGTGGATATGGCCAAAGCCAACGGCATCCTGGTATACGATGTCACCAATCGCGGCGCCGCGCGGTTCGTGAGTAGATTCACCAGGTTCGTCCTCGCGGCCGGCGCCGCGGACCCGGAGCTCAACGATCCGGGCGACGGCTCCGTGTACAAATCCGGGTATGTCGTGCTGATCAGCGGCTGGCAAGGCGATATGCCGATCGACCCGGCTGGCGGCGGACGGGAAGGAATCAACGTGCCGGTCGCGAAAAACCCGGATGGCTCATCGATCACGGGTCCGGTGGTGGTACGGTTCGCGTCCGGCGCGCCCGGGAACGGAGTGGTCGCCTTTTCCGGCAACGTGAACACGCTTTCTCTGCCGGGCATTGGCCGGACGCCCGAGAATCTCGATACCGCCAGAGCGACGCTGACCTCGAAAACGTCGGAAACCCAAAGCGGCGTCAGCGGCGGGGTGGCCGCCATCCCGAGTGCGGAATGGGCGTTCGCCGATTGCCGGGCGACGCCGTTTCCTGGCAAGCCGGATCGGGCCCGAATCTGCCTCAAGAACGGATTCGATCCCGCGCGGTTGTATCAGTTGGTGTATACGGCCAAGGACCCGCTGGTGCTTGGCGTAGGCATGGCGGCGGTGCGCGACGTGGTATCGTTCTTCCGCCGCGAAGGGAAGGACGACGCAGGCACCGCGAATCCCATTGCAACCAAAACCACGAGCGTGATCGGCTACGGCGTTTCCCAGCCCGCGCGATTGATGAGGGACTTTATCAACCTCGGCTTCAATGAAGACGAGCGGGGGAGAGTTGTCTGGGACGGGGCTTTCGCGGACGCCTCCGCCGCGGCGGGCCAATTCAATATTCGCTTCGCGCAACCCGGCAACATCGCCGGCCTCTATGACCCCATTGCTGAAGGACCATCCTGGTGGGAGGACCACGCCGATAAAGTTCGCGGCCGGCCGGCGTGGGGACTGCTGCATCGCTGCCGCGCCACCAACACTTGCCCGATGATCATGGAAATCGAGGGCGGTGCGGATTTCTTCTTCGTGAAGGGCTCGCTGGGGATCGCTGGTACTACCGGCAAGGACGATATCCCGCTCCCGGCGAATGTCCGCCGCTACTACATGGCCAGCACAAATCATAGTGGCGGCTTGGACAATTTCAACGTCGATCAGCCGCCGGTGGCGGGATGCATACTCCCGAGCAACCCGCTTCCGTGGTTTGAAACCGAGCGAGCGCTGTTCACAGCGATGGCTGGCTGGGTAACGAAAGGCACGTTGCCTCCGCCGAGCGCTTATCCGCGCGTGACGGATGGCACGCTGGTGCCGGCGACCGCGGCCGCGATCGGCTGGCCGGCGATCCCCGGCGCGCCGTCACCGGATGGCGTGATGAATTCGGTGCTCGACTACGATTTCGGTCCAAACTTCAGATATAACGATCACTCCGGCGTGATCGACAACGTGCCTCCTCCGGTGAAGCAGGTCATACCGACGCTTGCCGCGAAGGTAGACACGGACGGAAACGAAATCGCCGGTGTTCGCGTGTTGCTGTTGCAGGTTCCGCTCGGGACGTACACGGGCTGGAACCCGATCTCCAGCGGGGTCCTGAAAGGGCAGGAATGCCAGCTTCAGGCCGGTACGATTCCGTTCGCTAAGACCAAGGCCGAGCGCATGGCGAAAGGCGACCCTCGTCCGTCGCTCGAGGAGCGGTACGGCAGCCTTCTGAACTACTATTCCCTCGCGGTCCGGGCCGCCAATCGAATCGTCGCTCAGCGCCTGATGCTGCCGGAGGACGCCGATCGTGAAATCAACCAATTGCTGAATGACATGCTCAAGAGCGGTGCTCTGCCTCTTCGCGGTACCGAACCCGGCTTGGAGGCGACCGCGCGAAAATGAGAACGGTGAGTCTTGTGTTGGCGGCCGCGACCGCGCTTGCGCATCACGCCTACACGGCGGAGTTTGACTTGGCAAAGCCGGTCAAGCTGACCGGCGTGCTCACGAGGGTGGAATGGACCAACCCTCACATCTGGGTTTACCTGGATGTTAAGGATGACCAAGGGAAGGTCACGACTTGGGGCTTCTCCGCGTCGCCTCCGGGTATGTTGGTCCGGCGAGGCATCACCAAGACGAGCCTGAAGCTGGGAGAGGTGCTGACGATCTCGGGCCATCGCGCCAAGGACAGTTCGAACAACGCCTCCGGCAACATCGTGACCTTTGCCGACGGGCGCGACGCATTGATCGGACAGGACCAGGCGCTTCATCCGACTGAGAAGTAGGTCAACGTGAGAAATTGCTTCATCCTGTTCGTTTCGGCCGCCGCCCTGTTTGGTCAGTCGCCGCGCATGCCGGACGGCAAGCCGAACTTTACTGGCGTCTGGGCCGGTCCCGCATTTACCCATCGCGTAGGACCCGGGGACACGGACACCCCACGGGTTACGAATTTCGATCCCAAGAAGATGTCGCCGTTCCTTCCCGGGGCAGAGGCGAAATTTCGTCAGCCCGCCACAGGTGACGTCCGCCATGACGATCCCACGGCGGTTTGCTTGCCGGATGGACACCCCAGGGAGGCACTGGCTCCTTACGCAACGCAGATTGTCCAAACCCACGATACGGTGGTGATTCTTTACGAGTACATGCATTTCTCACGAGTGATCCCGATCGATAAACCTCATCCCAAGGAAGTGGAGCTGACCTTTATGGGAGATGCGGTCGCGAAGTGGGAGGGAGACACGCTGGTGATCGACACGATCGGGTTGCGGGAATGGACTTTGTCCGCAAGTAACGGCTGGCACAGCGATGCGCTTCATACGATCGAGCGGATGCGTCACATCGACTCGACGACCGTCTCCTACGAAATCACGATTGACGACCCGAAGATTTTTACGAAGCCCTGGTCGCAAGACTTCCAGATGAAGCTCCATCCAACCTGGAAGCTCTTGGAACAGGTGTGTGAGGAGAACAACAGATGCGAGGCGGGGAAATGTGCCGCGCAGTTCTAGCCGCCACCACGTTCGGCGTATTGAAAACCGAGATTCGCGAGTACCCTTTTCCCGAAATCCCTCCGGATGCAGGCATTCTCAAGATCGAAGCCGCCGGCGTCTGCGGCAGTGACTGGCAGGCGTACCAGTCCGATCGGCCGCCGCGCATTATGGGCCACGAAAACGTTGGCCGCATTCACCGCATCGGAGAAATCGCCGCACGGCGGTGGGGGCTCCGCGAAGGCGATCGTGTGGCGCTTGAAGAATACCTGCCCTGCGGCCACTGCAGCCTGTGCCGCTCCGGTGAATTTCGGCTGTGCGATCAGACCGAAGCCCGGCGCCCGGGCGCGCTACGCTACGGCACTACTCCCATCTCCGAAAAGCCAAGCTTGTGGGGAGGCTACAGCCAGTTCCAATTTCTGCATCCGGATTCGGTGTTCCACAGGGTTCCGGACGACGTGCCGGCGGAGCTCGCGGCAATGTGTCTGCCCATCGGCAACGGGATTCAGTGGACCTACCTGGACGGCCACGCTGGACCGGGCAAAACAGTTCTGATCCAGGGACCCGGGCAGCAGGGCCTCGCGTGCGTCATCGCGGCCAAAGCGGCCGGCGCGGATTGTGTGATCGTCAGCGGTTTGAGCCGGGACAAGGCGCGGCTCGAAATCGCGAAGACGCTCGGCGCGGATTATACGGTCGATGTGGAGCAAGAAGGTCTTGAAGATCGAGTGCGATCCATCTCCGGCGGTCATGGAGTCGATATTTCCATCGACACCGTGGGCGGCGCGGAAACTCTGGTGACGGCCATGCGTGTGACCCGGAAGAACGGGAGCGTACTCTTCGCCGCGGCTCCTCCTTCTCAGAATTTTCCGGTCGGCGAGTTGCTGGCCGGCAGACTGACGCTCCAGCCGTGCCGTGGTCATAGCTACGAGTCCGTCGAGCTGGCCTTGCGCTACATCGCCTCCGGGCGTTTTCCCCTGCATTTGATGGCGACACATCGATTCGGGCTGGCCGAAGTGGATCTGGCGATTCGCTCGGTAGGCGGGCAAGGCGCGCCCGGGGCGGTCCACGTAACGGTGCTGCC
>JBGPHB010000159.1:0-7805 GCA_041484155.1 Bryobacteraceae bacterium | reverse complement strand
GTCCTTAGGGGGGCACTTCGTTCCCGAAGAGACCATCCGGAGACGCTACGAGGCTGGTCTCCGTAATTTCTTCGAGCTGTATGCTCCCATCGCGGCAAGCTGGTGGTTTTTCGACAACTCCAACAAGCCACGCCGCCTCGTGTCGATGGGCAGGGAGAATACTGAAGACATGGTCTTGGATGCCGCGCTTTGGGATAGACTGAAGGAGAAGTATCATCATGTCTGAGAACGGAACACAGACGACGCCAGACCTCGCCACGATCGAAGAGGCGCTCGACAAGGCCTTCTACCGTGCCGTACTGCTTCACCGCCAGGCGGGTGTGCCGATGACCTTCTGTGAGGACGACAAGATTGTCAAGGTCGACGCCAAGGATATTCCGATCCCTGACAAGTACGCCAATCTCGAGCCCTTTCGCTACTGATTCCGCGAACTGATAGCCTGAAGAATTCCGCGAGCCCTGTCGCGGAGGACACATATGGCGGGGTCCCTCTTTCGCCGGCTGCTGTTGATGGCGCTCGCGCTCGTCGCGGTAACGCTGTTCGCCGTCGACTACACGCTCACGGCGGACCTGCGAGCGGCACAGGTGCGTGAGCGTATTCTGGCGATTTCGCTCGGGTCGTCTCTGCTCGCACTCTGCGTCGCTTTTCTGGTCTCGCGTTCCCTGAGCCTGCGTGTAAGACGGCTGAAGGCCCTGGCGGAAGGGTTTCCCGGCGGCGATTCTCAGGATCGCCCCAAGTTCGAGTCGAGCGACGAACTCGGGTCGCTCGAACGCTCCCTGGCGGGCGTGGCGATCGAGCTTCAGAAACTGCTGGATCGGCTCCGATTTGAGTCGGCCCGACGCGAAGCGATCCTGTCGGGCATGGCGGAAGGCGTGCTGGCGGTCGATCACGAGTTGCGCGTCACTTTCTGTAACACCGCGTTTCTCAAAGCCATCGATTTTCGGGGACTCAACTTCGAAGGACTCTTCTTGCTGGAGCTGGTCCGCGATCCCGGGTTGCACGAGCTGCTTCGATCCGTGCTGAGCAACGGTGAGCCTCAAAAGCTCCGCTTCAAGCTGTCCGCCGCGAACTTGCACACGTTCGAAGTGCATGCGACGGCGCTGGACATGCCTTCCGGACGTGGGGCCATCGCGATTCTCCATGACATCACCGACCTGGAGCGGCTGGAGCAAGTGCGCAAGGATTTCATCGCCAACGTATCGCATGAGTTCCGGACACCGCTCGCCGGGATCATCGGTTACGCCGACACTCTCCTGGACGGCGCCCTGGAGGACCTCAAGAACAACCGGCATTTCGTGGAGATCATCCGCACCAACGCGGTTCGGCTCAACAGTATCGCCTCGGATCTTCTGGTCCTGTCCGAACTGGAGTCCGGGACGGACGCTCAAGAGGAGGACGTAATTTCGGTTCGGGGCGTGCTGGATGCGGCGATGCTGACTGTCGAATCGGAGGCTCGTCTCCGTGACGTACGCCTGATTCGCGAAGAGATTGAAAATGCGTACGTCAGCGGGAGCCGGCTTCGCCTGGAGCAGGCGCTTCTGAATCTGATGGCCAACGCCATCAAGTTCAATCGCGCCGGCGGCGAGGTTCGGGTACGTGCCACGAACGGTCAGGATGGGCAGGTGGCCATTGTCATTGCCGATACCGGCGTTGGCATACCCTCTGAGGATCTTCCCAGGATCTTTGAGAGGTTCTATCGGGTCGACAAAGCCCGGTCCAGACAAGTCGGAGGGACCGGGCTGGGACTTTCCATCGTGAAACACGTCGTGGAGCGGATGCAAGGCGCGATCAGCGTCGAAAGCAATCTCGGCCGGGGAACGACGTTCACACTAGTGCTCCCGGCCGTTGGCCCGCATCAGATTTGACGCTGGTGGCGTAACCGGTTCGCAGTGTATCGCTCACACGTTGTTCATCGTTTTTTGATAGAGTTGTGACTCGTGACTCCAGGTAGATCGGAAAGCCTCAAAATCGAATTGCTGGACGGTGCGCAAGGCGCGCGAATCATGAAGCTGAGCGGGCAGGTAACGCTCCAGACCCTTTTTGAATTCCAGGCGACTGCCCGCCAGGAGGCCGACAAACCACTGGTCATCGACATCGCCGACGTTCCCTACATGGATTCGGCCGGCCTCGGGTGCGTGATTAGCGTCTTCGCCTCCTGCCAGCGGACCAAACGTGGATTCGCGATCATCGGCGTATCCGACCGCATCCGAACTCTGTTCGAGGTTACGCATGTCGACGGGCTTCTCCCCTGCTTCGGCTCCCTGGATGCCGCGGAAGCGGCGGTCATGAAATCCGGCGCGTAACGATCTTTTCCTCCGGACCACGGCCCCCCAGTCCAGTCATCGAATTGTAACGATATATTCATTACAGTCTAACTTTGGGTGGGTACCCTTAGGTCCCTTCGCATTCTTTTCGACCAACATCCCAACTTCAGGAGCAGACTTGATGATCAAGAAAGTACTGGGAGGCCGGCCTCTAAGGGCTGTGCTTGTGTGTGCGCTAGGCTTCTCTCTACCGGTCGCGGCGGCGGAAAAGGCCCCAGAGGCCGAATCCGCGCCTGCTGGTTCAGAGATTGAACAACTCAAGCGAATGATCGCCGACCAGCAGCGCCAGATCGATGAGCTGCGGCGATTGCTGCTTGAACAGAAGAACGGTGCAGATGTCGCCTCGACGCGTAGTGTTCCACCGAACACCATCGAAGTGGCGAGTACGGGTCCGATCGTGCCGCCTGGACGTTCGTCGAGCTTGTCCGCCTCGAGCTTTGTGGCGCTAAGTCCTGAACCTCAGACACCGGCAGCCCAAGCTGGCGGCGCCACGGATGCTCTCCAAAAGGCAATCGACACGATCAACGGAAACCTGCGAGGATTCCGGATCTCGGGAGACATGCGCTTCCGCTTTGACTCGCTCACCCGCTCCGCAAACACCTCCCTGGGGTCCTCTGATAACCGGAGCACGCCGTTGCAACGCGACCGGGAGCGATACCGTGTGCGCGTCAACCTGGACAAAGACCTGTTCTTCAGCGACAAAGCCGACCGCTCGCTGGCTCACTTTCATCTTCAGCTTGCGACCGACCCGTACAACAATCCGATCACCATGGATACGGATTTTTCCGGCATCACAACCCGAGCGCCGTTTTCGATCGCCGAAGCCTACATGGACTTCACTCCCCTTAAAGGTTTGACGTTCCGGGCAGGGCGGACCCCCGAGCTCCATGCCGACAACCGGCAGTTTGTGTTTGATGACGACGTGCGCTTCAACGGCTTCCATGAAACCTATCGCTGGACAGGTAAGAAGAACGGCTTGTTTGCGGAAATAAAGGCCGCGCAGTACATCCTCACCGACCCGAATATTCAGGTTGTTCCGACGGGTTCGCCTTTTGTCGCCGCCGGCTACAAGGTGGGGCAGCGCGTACCGTCATCCAACATGTTCGATCAAGGCCTGACGGTGGGGAGCACTTTCGGAAAAAAGTGGAGCCACAACGAGACCATCGCCTACATCAGCGTGCGCGAACCCAACCAGATTCAGTTCGCGTCGACGGCTGGCGGGGCTCCGCTATTTCAGAACAATCCGATTCTGGGCGCGACGCTCGTCTCCGCTCTCGGGGAGACCGGCAATGCGACGACCACCGCGGGCGGAGCGGTCTACTTCGCGAGCCAGTTTCATGTTGTGCGGGGCGGCTTCAACCTGAATTATTCGGGCAGCCAGTGGAGGGGCCACAACTTCCCGTTCGCTTTGTTCCTCCAGGGCACGCATAACACCGGAGCGAGTTTCGATCAGAACGGGTACATGCTCGGCGCAAGCTGGGGCCAGGCGGCACGGCTCGGCGATTTCCAGCTTCAATATCAATACTTCTATAAGCCGGCCAACGCGTTCGTCTCGCAGTTTACGGACGACGACGTGGGAACCGGCGCCGGCGTGAACGTCAAGACGAACCAGATCCGCGTGAACTTTGGGCTGACGCGCTTCCTGGCTTGGGAAAACCGGCTCTACATCCAGCACGGGATCGCCCTGAGTAATCCGTCGATCAACTATTTTCTTCCGTTGCAGCAGGGCTATAACACACAGTTCCGGCTGCACTCGCAGTTCGTATTCACTTTCTGAACGGCTATGTATATTCTTTGTAATTCCTTTGTAATCACAAAGATGTATTGCCACAGCGGCGGAGTCCGGCTCCGTGCCGACGAAGGTTCTGTAATTTGTTTGTAACACGAGATTGGTTAAATCAAAGGAGACCTAGCATGATTCGAAGAATGATGTGGGTGACTGTGGCGGCGGCGCTGCTAACCGGCGCGGCGTCCGCGGAACAGGTTCTGATCAACGCCGCGGGCGCGACGTTCCCCTACCCGATGTATTCCAAGTGGTTCGATGAGTACCACAAGAAGTTTCCGACCATCCAGTTCAACTACCAGTCGATCGGATCTGGTGGAGGAATTCAACAAGTCACTGCGGGAACTGTGGACTTCGGGGCCAGCGATGGACCCATGAACGAAGACCAGTTGAAACAGTTCACCGAAAAACAGAAGTCCAATATCCTTCACTTCCCGACCGTGATGGGAGCCGTCGTGCCCATCTATAACATCGCCGGCGTAACTTCTCAGCTTAACTTTACTCCCGAGGCGTTGGCGGGAATCTTTCTTGGGACAGTCAAAAAGTGGAATGATCCGGCAATCACCGGCGCGAACGCAGGCGTGAGTCTGCCTGGCAACGATATCGTCGTGGTGCACCGCTCAGACGGGAGCGGGACCACTTATATCTTCGTGGATTACCTGTCGAAGGTCAGCAAGGATTGGGAAACCAAAGTGGGCCGCGGGAACTCCGTAAACTGGCCGGTTGGTTTGGGCGGCAAGGGCAATGAAGGTGTCTCGGGACAGGTCAAGCAGACCCCTAACTCCGTCGGCTACGTCGAGTTGATTTACGCCGTGCAAAACAAAATGGCCTATGGCAAGGTGAAGAACGCCGATGGCGTTTTCGTCCAGGCCGAGCTCGCGAGCGTGACTGCGGCGGCAGCGGGCGCAGTCAAGGAGATGCCGGACGACTTCCGCGTTTCGATCACCAACGCACCGGGGAAAGCCTCGTATCCGATCTCGAGCTTCACTTGGCTGTTGATCCCGGACAAGATCGCGGACCCGGCGAAGAGGAAGGCAATCAAGGACTTCCTTGAGTGGATGCTGAAAGACGGGCAGACTCTGACCGAACCGCTGTCGTACGCCCGCCTCCCGAAGCCTGTGATCGACAAAGAGATGAAGGCGATCGCAAAGATCCAATAGTTCACCGGCAGACCTAGCATGTCCGCTTCAACAACTACCGTGGTCGGCGCCCGTCCTTCGGGGCGGGCGCAGTCCTTTTGGCAGCGCATCCGGAGCGGCGACGAAATCGCGTATTTGATCACCTTCAGCGCGGCCGCAAGCGTCCTCCTTATCACCGGCATGCTGGTGTTTGAGCTGTACAAGAACTCAGCGCTGTCGCGCCAAAAGTTCGGGTGGTCGTTTCTTTTCACTTCGGTTTGGGATCCGGTCGCCGGACAGTTCGGCGCGCTCCCGTTTATCTACGGAACGGTCGTGACATCGGCGCTGGCTTTGGTTATCGGCATCCCTCTAGGCGTCGGAGCCGCGATCTTCCTGGCCGAGCTTGCGCCGCCGCGAATCTCCGATGCGCTCACGTTTCTGATCGAATTGCTGGCCGCGGTCCCCAGCGTCATCATCGGCTTGCTAGGCGTGTTCGTCATGATCCCGATCCTGCGTTCGGTTGAGCCCGCTTTGAGAGCGGTACTGGGCTGGACTCCTTTGTTCTCGGGACCGTTCTATGGCGTGAGTCTCTTCTCGGCCGGAGTCGTACTGGCGATCATGATCCTCCCGTTCATTATTTCCATTTCCCGTGAAGTAATTCTGGGTGTACCGGGCGATCAGCGCGAAGCCGCGCTGGCTCTCGGCGCCACGCGTTGGGAGTCCACCTGGGACATAGTGGTTCCCTACGCGCGGAAAGGCATCATGGGTTCGATCTTTCTCGCCCTCGCGCGAACCTTGGGCGAAACCATGGCGGTCACGATGGTGATCGGGAACGATCCCAAGATCAATCATTCGCTGTTTGCTCCCGGCTATTCCATTGCCGCCGTGATCGCCAACGAGTTTACGGAAGCCACGGGCGACCTGTACCAGGGCGCCCTGATCGAACTGGGACTGGTCCTGTTTGGGTTGACCATCGTGATCAACGGCGCGGCGCGGTTGCTCATCATGACTACCGAGAAGAAGGGAGCGGCCTGATGTCGAAACCGCTCCATCTGATGCGGAGAAAGGCCGTGAACGCGGTCATGCTCAGCGTTACCGCGCTGTGCACCCTATTCGCCGCGGGTACGCTGGTGTTCATTTTGGGTTATCTTTTCGTTCACGGGGCGAAGAGCCTGAACCTGGACTTTTTCACCAAGCTGCCGACGCCCGTCGGCGAGGCCGGCGGGGGCATGGCCAACGCGATTCTCGGCAGCGCCAAGCTGCTGCTATTGGCCACGCTGGTCGGCGTTCCCATCGGGTTTTTGGGTGGAGTGTACCTGGCCGAGTTCGGCGGTAGCGGGTTTTCTTTTGTCGTGCGGTACACCACGGACCTGCTGAACGGCGTGCCCTCGATTGTGATGGGAATCTTCGCTTACACGCTCATCGTGCTGCCCCAGAAGCACTTTTCCACGCTGGCCGGCGGCCTGGCGCTGGGGGTCATGATGATCCCGATCGCCATCCGGAGTTCGGAAGAATTTCTGCGTGCTGTGCCGCTCTCCCTGAAAGAAGGCGCCGTGGCGCTGGGCGCTTCCAAAGCGAAGTCCATCCTGACCGTGGTGATTCCCGCGGCGAAACATGGAATTCTGACGGGCATCATGCTGAATCTGGCTCGCGTTGCCGGAGAAACGGCGCCATTGCTATTCACCAGCTTCGGGAACCGGTTCTGGAGTCCCGGGTGGGAACAACCCACCTCAGCACTTCCTGTCATGATCTTTACTTACGCGGTCGCCCCCTACGACGATTGGCATCAACAGGCGTGGTCGGCCGGATTCGTCTTATTGATTCTCGTACTCGCGGTCAATATCGTGGCGCGCATGATTCTCTCCAAGCGCGTCGCGGCCAGGTGATAAAATGACTCCCATCCGACAATCTTCTTCTGACGTAACCATGGGACTACCAAATCTCGGCATGCCGATGTCGCAGGAGTTGAAACCGGCCGCGGATGCGGCTTCCAAACTCTGCGCCACGAATCTCAATTTTTATTACGGCAGTTTTCAAGCCTTACGCGAGATCTCGATGCAGGTTTATGAAAACAAGGTCACGGCATTTATTGGACCGTCCGGCTGCGGCAAATCCACGTTTCTCCGCACTCTGAACCGAATGAATGAGACTGTCCGCCACAGCCGCGTGGAAGGCGAAATTCTGCTGGACGGAGAGAACATCTTCCGGCTTGAAGTTTCCGAGGTCCGCCGCCGCGTGGGGATGGTGTTCCAGAGATCGAATCCGTTTCCCAAGTCCATCTTCGAGAATGTGGCCTACGGGCTGCGGATCAACGGGTACGCGAACCGGGCGTCCCTTCGCGACTCGGTGGAGCAAAGCTTGCACCGCGCAGCGCTGTGGGATGAGGTCAAGGACAAGCTGCACGATTCGGCATACGGCCTGTCTGGCGGTCAGCAGCAGAGGCTGTGTATCGCGCGGGCGCTGGCAGTGAATCCCGAAGTCCTGCTGCTGGATGAGCCTTGTTCGGCGCTCGACCCGATCGCAACCGCCAAGATCGAGGACTTGATCTTTCAACTCAAGGACAGTTGTACCATCGTCATT
>JBGPHB010000158.1:0-7807 GCA_041484155.1 Bryobacteraceae bacterium | reverse complement strand
CTTGTTTGCCCGTGGCGTTGCGTCCCGGTAGCGATCCCAGTGTTGGGCCAGTTCTTCGACCACCACGCGCCCCACCCGCCACGCGGCCTCGAGCGCCGGGAGATACGCGACGTAGTGTTCGATCTTGGTTGCCGCCAGGCTAACGGCTGGGGAAACTCCGGGCGGAGGCTGATCGAAGTCGCTGGCCGTGCGCAGGACCAGGACGCGGTCGAGGTTCACGCGGCCCGCTTTGCTCAGGAAGGTCAGCGCCTGCAGAGTTCCCGTGTCCTCCATCGCCGTAGTGACGTAATCGCCTTGGCCATCGGTGTGGTACTTGACCCAGTCGTTAGCCCATTCGTTCAGCAGCTGTCCGTGCCAGAATGTCGACCCCGATAATGTGTCTCCCTTCAGCACAAAGGGCGGACGCCGCGCATTCGGCTGGCTGAACTTTTCCCGTTCCGTGCGCATCGCTTCGTTGTCCTCGAGCCGGACGTCCTTGGTCAGCCGGAAAGCCCAGTCGACCAGAGCTGGATTCAGGCGGTAAGACTCTCCCTCGTTCGGAACGTTTCGCGGCAATTCGAAGGGTTTGGATTTCCGAAGAGGGACGTATCCGGTCTTCCAATCCGAAGGAATCTCGCGGGCATCGATCTCGTACCCGATATCCGCATCCACCACCCATTCGGCCCAGGCGGCCGATCCAAGCGAGGCGTCGGCCGGATCGACGCCCGCAATCCCGGCAACTACCCAATAAGCCTTGCTCAAATCGAACCGGGGATCGAGCCCCAGCGCCATCACACTCGCGGCGGCCTTCGCCGTCCCAATCCCGGTGGAGATCCCCAGCACTCCCTCAGCGTTCATCCGCAGATCGCGACTGCCTTGCGGGAATGGCAGCACCCGGTTCAGCTTCTCGCGTTCGACCCAGTATTGGAACTCCCCGGGTGTGTCTCCAGTGTCGGCGCCGCGCTCGAACATGGTCACGACTACGACTCGCACGGGAATACGCCGTTCGGCTGCTGTGGCGAATTGAGCTAAAAGGAGCCAAACCAGCAGTCGGTGCACCATACGACCATGGTAACGCCACGATCTAGAGAACTTCGGAGACTCACTTCGATACGGCAAAGAAATGGAACAGCCGTTCGCGAACTGCTTCGATGATCAAGTCAACAACTCTTAGGTAGAGCGCCATAGCGAAAACGGCGATGATTACAACTGCCGTTGTAGAGCAAACCTGCCGTACGCTGGGCCGTGTGACGGCACGCATCTCAAAACGCACATCTCTGACGCAATTTCTGGTTTTTAGCAGAATCCCAATGTTCTGGGGCGCCTCTCTTAAAGATCGATCACGACATCGTTCCGAGGACGCGAGCAGCAGATCAGGACGTTGCCATCGGCAGGCGGTTCCAGTGGATCGGGTTGATAGCTCACCGCGCCGCTGATCAGTCCGGACTCGCAGTTGTGGCAGACGCCCGTTCGGCATGACCACCTCACCGGAACGTCGCAGGCTTCGGCCAGCTCGAGCAGGCTCTGGAACGCCGGTCCCCAGGGAACCGTCACGCCGCTTCGCGCAAATGCGACCTGGGGCCCCGGACCGGCGTCCCCTGCCGGCAGGTGGGCAGGCGGCCGAGCCACACTGGCGATGCCGGGAGTCAGGGACTCGCTCGGGCCGAACATCTCCGTGTGTATGCGGTTTGTGGCGACGCCCCAGGAATGCATGCCCGACGTGAGGCTGCTCAGGAACGCAGATGGCCCACATAAATAGAAATCCGCGTCTCGAGGCACCCCGAGTTGATCGAGCACTGGAATACCAAGGTGTCCCGCCGCGTCATAATCCCGACCCGGCTGATCCTCGGGCCGCGGCCTACTGTACGCGATGTAGCTCCGGCCGTTCGTCAGCGCCTTGAGTAGTCTGCGCGATTCACTACCAAAGGGATGATCGGCGCCGTTGCGAGCTCCGTACAACCACCAGACCTCGCGCCGCGACTGAGAGGCGGCCAGCGCGTGCAGCATGGCGAGCACTGGGGTCGCCCCGATGCCTCCGCTGAGCAGGACCACAGGTCCATCGCCCGGCTGAAGCGTGAAGGTTCCCCTCGGCGCGCTCACTTCCAGAATGTCGCCAACGGCAACTTGATGGTGCAGGAAAGTGCTGCCTGTTCCGTTGATTTCCTGCTTCACGCTCACACGGTAACCGTCCCCGCCTGGCGGGCCTTACATCGAATAGTTGCGCAACAGGGGCGGCGAGTCGGGCTTGGTCCGCAGTTTCAGGACCAGGAATTGGCCGGGCAAAGCCGCGCGTAACCGCGATCCATCGGTCGCCTCGAATGCCAGTGAAACCACGCCCGCGCTCTCCCGATCGAGCCGCGTGATCCGCAAGGGCCGGAAGCCGGGCCATGCCGGAGGCGCGCCGGCTTCCTGATCGATCAACTCTTGGAGGGAGCTCTTCCAACCCGCGCTGAGCGCCGGGATGCGGAGGGAACGCTCCAGTTGATCGCGCGAACGGCCAGGCAGATAGAGCAGGGCGTCGATCTCCGCCACCGTTATCCGCTCAGGTCCATCGGCCACCTTCACGATTTCGTCGCCGGCCGTGACCTCGCCTTCCTCGAGCACACGAAGATAGAATCCAGGCCGATGGTGCGAAACCAGGAGCGCTGCCATTTGCGGCTCCTCCATTCGGATCCCCACCCGATAACAGGTGACGCGCGGCTGGGTCACTTCGAAAAGCGCACCTCCAATTCGATAGCGGTCCCCGATGCACACTTCGTTGTCGGGTAAGCCCTCCGCCGTGAAGTTTTCTCCGAATTGCCCAAAAGTGAAGTCGTTTCGGCCGAGTTGTTGCTCCCAGTAACGAAACGAACCCATCTGGTAGACCATGACCGCCCGGTGCTCTCCTCCATGACCGGCTAAGTCTCCCTGGCCGTCGCCGTCGACGTTGAGCCTCCGGACCATGCGCCGTCCTTGCGTCGGCTGCTTCCATATGGCGGTGTGTACCGTCTCGCCTCGCCATTTGATATCCCGTGGACGACCAACATTCACGGACATCAGATGAGCTCGCCGCCCCGTCATCCGACCGCCATGCCTTCGGCGAGGACAGCAGTGTGGTGTCTGCTGAGAACTAGCAACTCATTCGGAATGCCCTCCTCTAAGACGTCCCGCACGTATCGAAAACCGGCCGCTCGGGACGCGCGGAGTACACGGTGATTCAGTTTATCGTGTAAAATCCAGCAGACCTGCTCTTCTGGAAACATTGGGAACGCAACCTCGTTGAGGAACTTCAATAAAATGACGCGTCCCCATCCCTTTCCCAAGTACTCCGGATCGCCAATGAAGAGATCGACGCTGATTCCCGAAACCTCAGAGAGGGTTGCCGCATACTCAGGCCAGTCCGCAATTCGGTAGGTTTGAATGTACCCCATGGGGCCGCTGTCACAACTCAAGAAACACTTTGTCGGCCAGGCGGGATCAAGACGCGGAAGGTACTTGTCGCGAATTCCCTCCCAGGTGGGGGCCTGCCGCTGGACGAACTCTCGGATATGCGGCTCCCGCCGCCAGGAGTACAGCGTCGGAATGTCTTGCTCTCTGAGCGGCTCGAAGGTGAGACTGCGGTAGCGAGCCAGGTCCATCGCCGATAGTGTCGTTAGTGTAGCAGTGCAGCAGCTGTTTGTGGCAGTCTGCTACAGGCCGTTGTATGCAATCTCCCGAAAACCGTAGGGCGGGATTGCGGCGGCGACACAACTACTGTATTATCAATGCAAAGGCTCGCAGCCCAGGTGGCCATTTACGTGCTTCTGGCTCGGCGGGGTGGTGTATAAAGTCACTCAATGAAGGAGTTGAAACAACAACTCGTCAGCGCACTGCTGGTGGTGGTCACCGTGGCGGCGGTGGTCGCCGCGGCGATCAATTTCCAGCAGCAGAGCCGATACCATCTTCCCGACGATGGCGTTACCTGGATCGATAAGACTGCGACGGGGAACCAAGAGCGTCCGGTTGCGGTGTACGTGTTGCCGGGGAGTCCTGGGGAGAAAGCCGGGATTCGCAAGGGCGACATTCTAGTCTCGATCGAGGGCGTGCGCGTCGACCGCGCCATTGAGGCCACGCAGGTGCAGGCGCGGCTGGGCGCCTGGCGGAAGGCCGAATACAAGATCCTTCAAAACGGGGTTGAAGTTCCGGCCAACGTGATCATCGGCGAAGCCGAGCGCGATTCGACGATCTTCTATCTCTACGCTGTCGGCACTGTGTATCTGGCCATCGGCCTGTTCGTCTATTTCCGGCGTCGTACCGCTCCGCGCGCCCTGCATTTTTTCCTTTTATGCCTGACCAGCTTCATCATGTCGACGTTCCACTATTCGGGCAAGTTGAACAACTTCGACAAGGTGATTTACCTGGGCAACCTGGTGGCGGGGTTCCTGGCGCCGACGCTGTTTCTGCATTTCTGCTTCGTCTTTCCCGAGCCCCAGAAATGGATCCGGCGGCGCGCCGCCGCGGTACTGGTTTACTTGCCCTGTGCGGCGCTGCTGGCGATCCAGTTCGGAGTGGTGTTCGGTTGGCTGCGCTCGGCGGCGCCGTTACTCGAGATGCGCTGGTTGCTGGACGACGTGTGGCTGGTCTTCTTGTGCGCCATGTACGTGGCGGGCGGGTGCGTTCTGGCCTTCCAGCTCCGGCGGGCGGAAGATCCTATCGTGCGGCGTCAGTTGACCTGGCTGCGCAACGGCGCGCTGGTGGGGATCCTGCCATTCGGGGTGATTTTCGTGGTGCCGTATCTCATGGGGGTGCCACCCAATCACGCCATGAATTTGGCGGTGCTGTCGCTGCCGCTGATCCCGGTCACCTGGGCCTACGCCATCTTGCGCTACCGGTTGATGGACGTCGACATCATTTTCCAGGAAGGCTATGTTTATACGCTCGCAACTCTGTGCGTGCTGGGCATCTTCTATGGCCTGATTTTCTCAGTGAGCCGGACCGCCGATCTGAACGGCACGGCCATGGTGGCCCTGATTCTAATCGCGGCGTTCATCTTTCAGCCCATCCGGAACTGGATTCAGGAGCAGCTGGATCGCTACTACTTCTACAAAGACCGCTACGACTACCGCCGCACGCTGATCGAGTTCGCGCGCGAGCTGGGCTCGCCAACGGACCTGGCGGAGATGCTGGAGAGCGTGGCCGACCGGCTGATCCGCACCCTTGGAATCCGGCACGTGGCGTTTTTCGTCTGGGACGAAACGGAAGAGAAGTTCCAACTGGAGCTGGCCAGCAACCGGGGCGGACGCCAAACCGACAATGTACCGTATGGTCTGGACCTGAGTTTTCTCACTCCCAGCCCGGGGAAACCATATCTGTTCTTTGAGCGTACCCGCAATCTGCTGGACGTGGTATCGCACGAAATGCCGGTGCCCGTACGCCGGTCGATCGGCGAGCTGGAGCTCACCTATTATCTGCCATGCTCGGCGCGCGGCCGCACCATCGCCTACCTCGGCGTGAGCCGCACGGAGTCGGGCGACTTCCTCTCGAGCGATGACGTCGAATTGCTGGTGACGCTCTCCAGCTACGTCGGCATCGCCATCGATAACACCAAGCTCTACCGGTCGCTGGCTCGCAAGGTGGAAGAGTATGAGCGGCTGAAGGAATTCTCCGAAAACATCGTGGAGTCGATCCACGTGGGGATTCTGGCGGCCGATCTCGAGGATCGCGTGGAGAGTTGGAACTCCCAGATCGAGAGGCTCACGGGGATCTCACGCGAAGACGCCCTGGGGCGCAAGCTGAATGAGTTGCTGCCGGCCGATTTATGCGAGGAACTCGAACCGGCGCGGGGCGACATCGGAATCCACAACATCTACAAATTCGCGCTGCGGCCCAAGGATGTCACGCTGAACATCGCGGTTGCTCCGCTGATCTCGCGAGAGGGCCAGCGGATCGGGCGGCTGATCATCTTCGACGACATTACCGATCGGGCGGAACTCGAGCGAAGACTGGTGCAAGCCGATAAACTCAGTTCGATCGGCCTGCTGGCTGCCGGCGTGGCGCATGAGGTCAACACGCCGCTGGCGGTGATCTCGACTTACGCCCAGATGCTCGCCAAGCAGATTTCCGGCGACGCGCAGAAGGCGCCCCTGCTTGAAAAGATCGCGCGGCAGACGTTCCGCGCCAGCGAAATCGTCAACTCTTTGCTGAACTTCTCGCGAACCTCGCCAACCGAGTTTGTGACCGTCGATCTCAACAAAGTGGTGCGCGAAACGCTGACGCTGGTGGAGCATCAACTGGCTATGGCGGGCGTCACGGTCAAGCTCGGCTTGGACGAGAATCTGCCGCGCATCAAGGGCAACCCTGGCAAGCTTCAACAGGTGTTTCTCAACCTGTTCCTGAACGCGCGCGACGCCATGGAGTCCGGCGGCGTCCTGGGGGTGGGCACGGCCAGCCCGGATGACTGGCACGCCGGGCTGGTGCTGGTCACTGTGGGCGATTCCGGGGGCGGCATCGCGGCGGAAAACCTGACTCGCATTTTCGACCCGTTCTTTACCACCAAGGCGGCGCGCAAGGGCACCGGCCTGGGGCTCTCCGTCAGCTACGGCATCGTGCGCGAACACGGCGGCGACATCACCGTTCAAAGCGAGTTAGGCGCGGGCACGCGGTTCCAGCTTTCGTTCCCAGACGCGACTCCGGCGAAGAAAGCCGAGCCCGTCCGGGTCGAGGCTGCGTCCGCGTTCATGGCGTCTCAAACGCCGGCGGTGTCTGCTCAGGTTTCGACGCCTGTTTCCAGTCCCACGGGGGCGGTGGCCCAGTCTGATAGGCTGATCCACTAATGGCCGAGACGACGATGGCAGACGCCGGCGCCAGTTTTCCGCCCGACGTGATGGTGGGCGAACCTTCCCGCGGGCGCATCCTGGTGATCGACGACGAACCGGACATTCGGGAAGGCCTGGAAGCTCTGCTCACCAGCGAAAACTACAACGTACAACTTGCTCAAAACGGCGCCGAGGGACTGAAGCGCCTGGAGGCGTCTTTCGATTTGGTTCTGCTGGACCTGATGATGCCGGACAAGAGCGGCATGCAGGTGCTGGAGGAAATCCGCGCCCGCGACCAGGAGACGCCGGTCTTCGTGATCACGGCGTATGGCTCCGTGGAAGTCGCGGTGGACGCCCTGAAGCGCGGCGCCAGCGACTACTTTTCCAAGCCCTGGGATAACGAAAAACTGCTGATCGAGATCGACCGCATGATCTCGAAACGACGCCTGGAGCTGGAGAACCTGGAGCTGAAGCGGGCGCTGAAGCAACGCTACAGTTTTCCAAACATCGTCGGGAAGAGCGAGCGGATGCTGAAGATCCTGGATCTGGTGGCGCAAGTCGCCTCCAGCCGCGCCACGATCCTCATCACCGGCGAGACGGGAACCGGCAAGGAGCTGGTGGGGCGCGTGATCCAGGAGTTGTCCCGCCGCGCCGACCGTCCGTACGTGACGGTGAACTGCGGGGCGATCCCCGCGGCGCTCGTGGAGAGCGAGCTCTTCGGCCACAAGCGGGGGTCGTTCACCGACGCGGTCGCCGACAAGAAGGGCCTCTTCGAGATCGCGAATGCCATTCATGCCCATTCGGCGCGAGGCGGGCATCCCTTCGTTCCGGTGCATTCGGGCTCGGTACCGCCGGACCTGCTTGAGTCGGCGCTGTTTGGGCACACAAAAGGGGCCTTTACCGGAGCGGTCGCATCTCGCAAGGGGTATTTCGAGATCGCTAATCGGGGGACGATCTTTTTCGACGAAGTCGGGACCATTTCGCTCGAGACGCAGACTAAACTGCTGCGCGTGATCCAGGAGCGCGAGTTCATGCCTCTCGGATCGGCCGAAACG
>JBGPHB010000157.1:0-7815 GCA_041484155.1 Bryobacteraceae bacterium | reverse complement strand
ATGCGTCCAGGGTCTCGTCGGTCAAGGGATCGATCACAGACATGGTCCCGCGCCCGTTCAGTACGACGACGTGGCCGTCGGCAAGCACCCGCGTGGCCGTCGGATACTCGCCGGTAGGAAGGAAGCCGGTGAGCAGGCTGCGCAGCCCGGAAATATCGGCCACGGCAACCACGTTGGCATCCGAGCACGTCACCAGAAGTTTGGTCTGATCCGGGCTCAGCGCGACCGCGCTCGGTGTCATTCCGAGAGGATTGCGCGGAGTGAGCGCCACATTCATCGTCTCGATCAGCTTCATGCCCTTGGCTTCGCTCACGGCGACGACGAACACGCTGTTGGTGTTCGACGCGGCGACGAACAGGCGATAGAGCGGCGGATCGTCCTCATCCGGCAGCTTGCGGTCGCTCAGCACCATGTCCGTGGTGTGTGGTCCCAACCGGATGCGCCCTTCCTCGGAGCCGGTGGTGGCACTGTGGAGATAGACCGTGCCATCGGCCCAGCTCGAAACGAAAAATGATTTCCCATCAGGATGAAACAGGATTCGATACGGACGCCGGCCCGTTTTGTAGCGTTCGATCACCCGGCCCGATTGCGGATTGATCACGACGATCGCGTCGTGATACAGGTCCGCGGCGTAGATCAGGCGCCCATCCGGCGATACGGCGACGTCTCCGATGAAATCGGCATGGGTCCGCTGCGCCGCCGGAGTTACTTCAAATTCGCGCGACGGCTTCAGCTCGCCTTGGGGTGAAAACGTGAACTCGAACACACGGCTCCGCGATCCGCCTCCCACGTAGACCTGTCTCCCGTTCGGGGAGAATGCCAGGCCCAGCCATCCGTCGGCCACCGGAACCCGCTGGATCTCGCGCGGCGGGGACACCGTGAGTACGCTGATCGACGGAGGCTTATAACCGCCGTTCAGCACCAGCAGGAACTTCCCGTCGGGCGATATCGCCGACGACATCGGTAGCGTATCCAAAGGCACCTGTTCGCCCGCGGGATGGATCCGCCAGCCCGTGGGAAGCATAAAACTGCCATCGGGTTGCTTGCCCACTTGTGCCGCACACACCATCGCGAGCGCGAAACCGAGGTATCGTTTCACTCTGAGTATCTCTGGGCGATCGGAAAACGCCGGCCCATGCCGAACGCCTTGGAGGTCACTTTGAGACCTGGCGCCGCCTGCTGCCGCTTGTATTCGTTGCGGTCCACCTTATTCACGATGTCCTGGACCAGCTCGATCGAAACCCCCATGCTGTCGGCGATCTGCCGGGGGGTACGGTATTGCTCGATGTAGGCTTCGAGGATCCGGTCAAGCACTTCGTACTCGGGCAGAGAGTCGGTGTCTTTTTGATCCGGCCGCAGTTCGGCCGACGGCGGTTTCGTGAACACGCTTTCGGGAATGGCGCCCGCGTGGCGGCGATTGGCGATGCGCGAGAGGGCATACACCATGGTCTTGGGCACGTCGCTGATCACCGCCAAGCCGCCGCACATGTCGCCGTACAACGTGCAGTATCCGACCGCGAGTTCGCTCTTATTGCCGGTGGTCAGCACTAGCGCACCGGTCTTGTTCGAGAGCGCCATCAGGGTGACGCCGCGCAGGCGGGACTGCAAGTTTTCTTCCGTGACGTCCTGGGCTCTGCCGGCGAATAACGGGGCGAGTTCCTGCACAAAACGTTCGTAGACGCCCGAGATGGGCACCATCTCGAATCGGATACCGAGCTTCGCCGCCATATCGCGCGCGTCGCGGACGCTGTGATCCGAGGAGTACGGACCGGGCATGCCGACGCCGGTTACGTTCTCTTTGCCCACCGCTTCGACGGCGATCGCGGCCGTGATGGACGAATCGATGCCCCCGCTCAGTCCGATCAGTACCCGCGAAAAACCGCACTTGCGGATATAGTCCCGCGTGCCCAGGACCAAGGCCTGGTAGGCGGCCTCGCATTCATCGGAAAAGTCTTCGTGCCGGTCGCCGGTTGCGGAGTCGGTATCCGCCAGCACCAGATCTTCCTCGAACGAACGCGCTGAAGCGATGACTTCGCCGGCGCCACTCATCGCGAAACTGGAGCCGTCGAACACAAGCTGATCGTTGCCGCCCACCTGGTTCACGTAGACTACCGGCTTGCGGTAGCGGCGCGCGGCTGCCCGATAGATACCGCGGCGAATTTCGCGCTTGCCCATGCTGTAAGGCGACGCGTTGATGCAGATCATCAGTTCGCCGCCGGCTTCAAACAGCTCCTCCACCGGATCGCGCTGGTAGAGGCGCTGTTTCCAGAGCTGGCGGTCGTTCCAGGCGTCCTCGCAGATGGTCAGCGCTACCTTCGTGCCGCGCAGAGTGCACAGTGACGAGCGCTCCGCCGGCCGGAAGTAACGCGCTTCGTCAAAGACGTCGTAGTTCGGCAAGAGCATTTTGCTTTGACGGAAGGCGACTTGGCCTTTCTCGAGTACGGCGGCGCTGTTGAGGGCGCGCTTGCCGGTCTCCGCCTGGGATCGCGCCACGTAGCCGCAGATGACGCTCACGTCCAGATCCGCCGTTTCGTGAGCCAGCCGCTCCAACTCGCGCTCGCTGCGGTCTAGGAAACTGGGCTTCTCTACCAGATCGCGCGGCGGATACCCGGTGATGGAAAGTTCGGGGAAAATGACGACCTCAGCGCCGCGGCCGGCGGCGTCGCGAGCCGCGCGGGCCATGCGGTCGACGTTTCCCGTTAGATCGCCTACCGTGGGGTTGATCTGCGCCAAGGCAATACGCATGAAGCTTCCATTGTAACCAGTTGTGGCGCGAATACACCGCGCCAGCTGCGCAAAAGGGGACTGGCTCGAATTTCGCCGCTTTTGCGAAATTCGTGCCTGTACCCTATTTGCCCCGTTATCAAACCGTATCCTTCGGACGGGCAAAACCGGTACAGGCACGAATTTCGCAAAAGCGGCGAAATTCAAGCCAGTCCCGGTTTTGCAGACTCTACCGTACCTACGGAACGGGCGAGGCGTCTTTGATGAACTGGCTGATATGCACTCTCAGCTTCTTACGCGATGGCGCGTCGATGTAGAACATGTGACCGGCGGGGTAGTATTGCATCGTCACATTCTTGCGGAGACTCGGCGTCAGCCCCAGGTGGCTGAAGGTGTACTCGGCGGCGAAATAGGGTGTGGCCAGATCGTAATAGCCGGAGCCCACGAACACCTTCATGTGGGGATTTTTGGCGAACGCGCTGCGCAGAGACTCGCTGACGTTCAAAAAACGGTTCTGGTTCTGAGTGCCATAGTCCCACGGCTGGATTCCATCGCCGAGGACGAAGTACGTCGCGTCGGTCTTGTAACCCAGCTCGCTTCGGACGTACTGATTGAACATGGCCGTGTAGGGCGGACGAACGTCGGTGAGACTGGGGTCGAACTCCGCCGTGTCGGATGCGTCCAGCCGTGCGGGACCGGTGAGGCGGGCATCCAGGCGCCCCGCGATCGTCTTTCGGTCGCGCAGCAGCTCGCGAGTAAAATGCAGGATTTCGATCCGCAGGTTTGAGCTGTCCGCGTAGCGCTGATCCAGGCCGGTAAAGCGCGCAAGCTGCGCCGTCGCGGCCTTGTACTCGGCGTCGGTGAGCCGGTCGCCCTTGGCCAGCGCCTCGCCGTAGCCGCTCACCGCCCACTTCTCGGCTTCCTTGAGCGTACTCTCGAAATTCTTCTGCAGATCCGGCGCGAGCTTCTTGTGATAAAAGGCGCTGGCGGCGTAGCTGGGCAGGTACAGCATATAGGGCAGGTCGTTGCCGCGGGTGAATTCGATAGTCTCGAAGTTGAGCACGGTCGAAAGCAGCGCCACGCCGTTGAAGGCGATGCCCTGTTCGATGAGGTGGCCCGCCAATCCGGCGGCGCGTGTGGTGCCGTAGCTTTCACCCGCCATGAACAGCGGAGATGTCCAGCGCTCATTCCGCGCCAGGTACAGGCGAATGAATTCTCCGACGGATTGAATGTCGCCCTGATACCCATTGAAGCGCTTCTGCAAGTCGGTGGTCGCGGCACGGCTGTAGCCAGTTCCCACCGGATCGATGAACACCAGGTCGGTCTGGTCGAGCCAGGTCTGATCGTTGTCGACGAGCTGATACGGCGCGGCAGGCAGGCTGCCGTCGTCGTTCATCTTCACCCGCTTGGGCCCGATGCATCCCATGTGCAGCCACAACGAGGCCGAGCCCGGCCCGCCGTTGAACGAGAAGGTCAGCGGCCGCTTGGAAACGTCTGCGACGCCGTCCAGCTTATAGGCGACGTAGAACAGATTGGCCTCCAACTGGCCCTGCTGGCTCTTGATCGGCATCATCCCCGCAGTGGCAGTGTAGTTCAAGGTCTTGCCGTTCAGCCGCAACTCGTGCTTGGTAACCACTGGCGTTTCTTCGGCCAGTGGCTTGGGCGCTTCGGCGGCAGGTTGCTGAGCGAGCAGCAGCGCGATTGCGATCGTGGCGATCATCTATTGACTCGAATCCACATATTCGACGCCCGGGGGCGGAGTGAAACGAAACATCGCGTCCTGGACCGGCGGATTTTTTTTCTCGTTTTCAAAAGTGAACTCGAGCACCGAGCCGTCCTGACCTTTCACTCGCAGCCAATGAATCACGAAGTCCGGCGATACCAGGAACGTGACTTCAGTGTAAGGCATCTTGTCCGACTTGGGTATGGCCGTGATGAAAACGTTCTCACGATCGGGCTGGGTGCGAAACTCACGAAAATCGTCGCTAAAGTTGAGTTTTCCGAGGAGGAATGCCAAGGGAGCGCGCATATCGTCGGCCTCCTTGAACTTCATCTTCTCGGCGCGTTTTTCACTCGCGTTGTAGTAATAAATGAATTTGCCGTCTGCGACGAACAACTTTCCAGCCGGAGCCGAATATTGCCACCGCATCTGCCCGGGCTTACGCAGAAACAGCTCGCCACGCTCGGTAATCTTCCGGCCCTGGAGCGTAGAAGTTTCGGTAAAGGAGACTTGCAGTGTCTGAGCATGGTTGTAGCGGTCTTCAACACCCTTGAGCGTGCGCGACACGTCGATATCGGCGGCCTGAGCCGCGACGCTGAGACTAAGGAGAAAGACGCTCCATCTTCCAAGAACCATCGCGGCGCCTGCGATAACGCAACCGGTCATGCAGGCGGTTTTCTGCTCCTTGCCAGAACTCGATCTCATCGGGACGGACACGATAACCTCCCCAGAATTTAGGACGCGGTGGATTCCCGTCCGGGTACCCGGCGGCGAACTCCACGTATTTCTTTTCGATCATGGCGCGCGACTCGATCACCGCGCTCTGCCGCGAAATCGAGGCGCTGAGGCGGCTTCCTGGCTTGCGGCTGGCGAAGTAAGCATCGGAGTCGGCGGGAGCAACTTTCGAAACGCGTCCGGTCACACGGACCTGCCGTTCGAGCACATCCCAGTAAAACACCAGCGCCGCGCGCGGATTCATCGCGATCTCTCGGCCCTTGCGGCTTTCGTAGTTTGTGTAAAACACCAGGCCCCGCTCGTCGACGCCCTTCAACAGCACCATCCGCGCCGACGGTCTGCCTTCGGCTGTCGACGTCGCCAGAACCATGGCCGTAGGTTCCTTCAGCCCGGCGCCGGCCGCGACACCCAGCCATTTCCGGAGTTGCCGGATAGGATCGCGATCCGCCGTGCGCTCGTCCAGAGTGGCTTTCAGTATCAACCTTCAGTGTAAGCTGGAAGTGTTATGACTGACCCGGATTGGAAGAAGAAGCTTACGCCGGAGCAATATCACGTGACCCGGGAGAAGGGTACCGAGCGCGCCTTTAGCGGCAAATACTGGGACTTGCACGACGACGGCGCCTATCACTGTGTGTGTTGCGGCACGAAGCTGTTCAGCTCCGGAACCAAGTTCGACTCCGGTACCGGTTGGCCGAGCTTTTACGCGCCCGTCGACGAGCAGAATGTGCGCAAGGTGGAGGACGTCAGCCATGGCATGCGGCGCGTAGAGGTGGAGTGTGCGAAGTGCGGTGCACATTTGGGCCACGTCTTTCCGGATGGCCCCAACCCAACCGGTCTGCGCTACTGCATGAACTCCGCGTCGCTGGACTTTGAAAAGAGTTGATGACGTAACCCCGCCCTTACGGGCAGGGCTTGTCGTGCGATTTGCAACCACGCCCGTCAACTGCGCCGACCAGCCCCGCCCGTCAGGGTGGGGTTAACACCCGTTAAGCCATTGATTCCACTGGCTGTTGTAAAGCCCTCACTCCGCCGGGCCGATACTTGTGGCGGAGGGTATTGTCGTGGGCCTGTTCTTCTCCGTCGCAGTCTATGCGCTGCTACTGGCAGGCGTTTTCAAGCTATTCCAAATCGCAACAGACCTCGGCGAGATCAAGGACTTGTTGCGGGACCTGAAGCGGAACACGGAAAACCCGCTGCCCCCTGCACTCTCATCTTCTCAATCCGCGGAAAGCCTTCTGCGTGCGGTAAGTGCCGAGTCGTATCCGCCCGGATCTGGCGCCGAGCCGGCCGAGGCGAAGCGCTAATTCCTTACACTCCTCGCACCACTGCGCTCACCGGGCGAGAGCCTACGGGAATCACCGTCAGCAAAGCCGCCGATTTATAACGGTTCGGCTGGATCGTGCCGACGCGCAGCACGGCCACATCGCCCGACTTGCGGTTCAGGACCAGTGCATACTGGTCGTCCGGCGTCACCGTGACGAAGCCCGGATCGGTGCCCACCGGGACTACGGCGATCATTTTTCGCGCCGTGATGTCCAGAATGGTCACGTTACCGGATTGCGGACTGGCGATGAACAGAAACGATTCAGAAGCAGCCATCGCGCCCAGGCCGTGGCCCGCCAGCACGGTTTCAAATACCTCCGGCGTGTGATACGGAAAGACGATCACCACTGCGTCCATCCCCTCCCCGGTGATGAACAATTGGCCGTCGTCGGTTTGCTTGAAACAGAGATGATCGGGCCGCACGGCCACCGGCAGATGGGCGATCAGGCGCGCCGTCGCCACGTCGTAGAGAGACAGCAACCGCTCGCCACGATTGGCCGCGATCAACGTGCGGCCGTCAGCGAGGAAACGCACGGCTCCGAAGTCGCCTTGCCCCAAGGCCGGACTGAGTCGCCGTGCGGTAAGGTCGACCAAGTGAACGCTGGAACCCAAACTCACGGCCGCGGTCTTGCCGTCCGGGGAGAGCGTGAACTCCTTGGGCTCTTCCGGCAGCGAAATGCGCCACTCGGGACGGAACGCTTCCAGGCCCACGCGCACTAGCGCGCGAGGTTCGCGTGCCAGAACGTACAGGGTTCGTTCGTCGCGCGCCAGCCGCATCGAAAGGGCGCTGGAAGCCGCGCTCAGCTTACGCGTGAAACTCAAGCGGTCGGCCTGAATTTCATGGATGGAACCTGTCGCGGGCGTCAGCGCGTACACCAAAGGCAGAGTCCGCGCCGCCACCACTTCGGACGGAGCGCCTTCAAGAGGAATGTGGCGGGCTACGGCCATCGCCTGCAAGTCGACGGCCGCGACCGCCTGGCCGTCTTCATTCGCCACGAAGGCGTAACCGCGGAATCCCGCGGTACCCCGGGTCCCGCAAGCGGCTGCGAATGGAACGGCAAGGAGAGCTCGGCGCGAGATCACGATTTCAGTCTACTCCATTGAAAATAAAACAAAACCTTGCCCGCACGTTCCCGCTGTGGTAAGTTCAGATGGGGACGCTTGGGCCTTCCTCCTGGCTAACCGAAGTAGAAATACCTCCTATGAATTTGCGGTCGTTGTTTAGCATTTTTTCGTCCGATCTTGCCATCGATCTCGGTACCGCCAATACGCTGGTCTACGCCAAGGGCAAAGGCATCGTCGTCAACGAGCCT
>JBGPHB010000156.1:0-7888 GCA_041484155.1 Bryobacteraceae bacterium | reverse complement strand
CGCGCTGGTGAAGATGTAGAATCCGGTTTCAAACCAGTCCGTGAATCCGTGAGTGATTTCGATGGTCTCGTGCCATTGGTGTTCGGTGGGAAAAACTCCATTGACCGTCTGCTTACTTCCCTCGATGGTCAGATTGTTATGCAATTCGACCATGGTCGCCCCCGGCTTGACAGTTTCGTAGGGGTACACCTGGATTTCGTAGTTGTCCTGCGCGAGGACCGGTATCGCAAGACCGCAACAGAGAGCCACGCAAATCTGCTTCATACGAATGGTCCAGCGTAGCATGTAACGCAGGCCCCGGCCTGCATTTCGACCACGCGCTAGGGAACACTCCGGAACCCCAACTGAACCTGCGTGAACTGGGAATCGGCCGTGAGCGCTGCGCGCAGGCCAAGCTCCTGCATGACTCTGTTTCACGACCGCGCTGGCATGCGCGGGATCGCCGGCGTCGGCCAAGGCCAGCCATCCCCAGGTATCGACGAAAAGCCGCTCTATCTCAGTTCTCGGTAGCATAGCGACATATATATACACATCATGAACAGATCGCGCAACACCGACATGGTTCCATTTATTAAAGACTGGTATAATCAGTTAAAGAAAGCATTACCTTGAAGACGAAGACCCGTGTTTCCTTAAACATCAAGAACCAGGAGGTCTGCGCGGCCGCAGCTCGTCTGGCGAAGTTGCAGGGAACGACCATCACTTCCGCGGTTCTAAGCGCGCTACGCGCAGAGCTTCGCAGGCAGGAGCGGCGGCGTGATGGCCGGAGCGAAGTCGACCGTATGGAGGAGTTCTCTCGGCGGCTATCACATTTGCCGCTACTCGACCACCGGACCGAAGACGAAATCCTGGGGTATGGTCCGGGAGGCTACCCGGGTGGTGATTGATACCTCCGCGTTCCTGGCCGTCCTCTTTGGCGAGGTGCCCGCGCCGTCGTTACGAACCGCCTTTGCCGCCGACCAGGTGCGGATGATGTCCGCGATGTCGGTTCTCGAGGCGACCTGCGTGGCCGCCGCGCGTCGTGGCCCGGTCGCAGTCTCGGTATTGTCGCTGTTCCTCCGGGAATTCCGGATCGAAGTTGTTCCGTTCGATGGGCCTCAACTGGAGTTGGCGCAATCGGCATGGCTTCGCTACGGCCGAGGGTTTCACCCAGCCCGTCTCAACTTCGGAGACTGCGTCTCATACGCGCTGTCCCGCTTCTCCGGCGAGCCTCTGCTGTCCATTGGCGATGACTTTCCCCAGACTGATCTCTCTCTTGTGAGGTATTAGAGCCCGCTTGTCATGACGTTGTCTGGCGTCCTTGGTATGATGGTTAACAGGATTGGCCGCAAGAGAAAATGCAGAACACTGAGACCCGCAATGAGAAGCTCGACCTTCGGCTGACCCCGTTGGCCAAACGCGTGTTGCAGATCGCCGCCCGTGCCGCCCACCGTTCCGTAAGCGATTTTGGATCAGCGGCAAGCCGGGCTTGATGTGGCATTCGCGGTAACCCGCCCAATCGCCGCTCAAGGCGTGGTCCCGGTTATTCTTTGGTAAGACTTGATCGGACACCAGCAGCGCCACCACGGTGGACACAAGCGAATCCACATCTTTTGAGGAACACGCGCAAAACGGAGTGCGGCGCAATCTGTTTCTGACCCGTTTGGCGTTGCGCGCCGCACCCTTTGCGCGTTGCAGTGGCGCGGTGTCGCCTTCGCTCGCTTGAAGTCACGCTTGAATGCCGATGACCGTTCAATCGTCCTCATTCAAGTCCGCCATCAGTGCAGCCGTACTGGTGAAGCGCTTGCCTTTCCCCGCCTCAAGCTCGGCAATCGCCTTGCGCGTCGTCGCGTTTGGCGCCTTGACCTCGAAGGGTAAGCGACGCTCATCCACGACACGCAACATTAGCAGCCGGATAGTATCCGAAATGGACAGTCCCATTGCGGCCAGAGCATCAGCGGCGCGTTCCTTGGTGGCACTATCGATGCGAGCGCGAACGTAGGTGTCAGCAGTCCTCATGGTGATCCTCCCTCGAATCCGGTTCTTCAGTCGCAATGGGACTACAGCGCAAATCACACTTATCTATCAACTTGCGGACGTGGGCAATGCCATCAACTCCGTCTGGTATCATCCCTCTGGTATCAGAGCGCGGATCAGTTGGTGGCGCGTTCCCGCGACATCCTCCGCAAGGACGGGTGGGCCCCGAAAGCGGTGGACAAGTGGGTGTGCAACGCCATCGGCGCCGGCATCAAGCCGCAGTCGATGCACCCGACGCTGGCGGTCAAGGAACAGCTCCAGGGGCTCTGGGCGAACGAAGCGGACGCCGCCGCGATCACCGACAAGGAGTCTCGCGCATCTCGCCCCGGCAGGCTCTGGTCGAGCCCAGGCCGCGCCTGAGATCCTGAACCGTTAAGCGGTGTGGGAAAATAGAGCTTTAGCTTGATGCCACGCCCGAGCGATATACCAGTCGAGCATTAATCAAGCTGGCCGAAGAATTTGGATGGAGACTGGTCGGGGCGAAGGAAGACCATCACAACTTCAAGCACCCGGACAGCCGGTTTGTCGTGACCATCGTACATCCGCGGAAGGATGTGCCGGTGGGGCGAGCCGTCGATACAGTCAAGAAAATCAGGCTGGCGGTCAAGTGATGCGATTTCTGATCATGCTGGAGCAAACCGAGGCGGGATTTGCTGTGCAGGTGCCCGATTTGGCGATCGTGAGCTACGGAGAGACCATCGAAGCGGCGAAGCGAGCGGCCTGTGAAGCCATTCAGATCAACCTCGAAGCGTATCAAGACGCCGGACAAGAAGTGCCTGAGGGTCAAGCGGTTTCAAACCATTTAGAAAATCCCGAATTTCGGGATTTGTTATTCGCTTACGCTAAGGTACCTGAGCCTAAGGAAAGAATAGCGGCGTAGCTGGGCTCAAACCATGCCGCGCGTGTATGCCGCCGCGGCTGTTCGAGGGTGGGAGGCCATCCGGGCCTGTCTCGGCTCCCCTGTCTCTCGTCCGCGACCTATCCCCTCAAGACCGCTATGAAAACCCTGTCCGGCGGGAATTTTCTGCACCACCTCTGGAGGTGCTGAAGGCTGGTTGGGACACCTTCTCGATCGCTGAAGAGTACCCCGACGCCGTCCCTGGGTCAGGCTTGTTGAAGGCCGAACGGACTCATCGCCTCGACACCCCAAGCGCTGGGGAAGTCGGACGTGTTGAACGTCAGCAACTGACCAACTCCGTGGACCAACAGGAGAGCCGCCAGCCTGGCATCATGGGTATGCTTGCCTGAGACTTGAAACTGGTCGACCAATTCCAGCCGGCGGTCCAAGACATCCGGAGTCTCGTTAAGCATTAGGAACTGGTCGCGAAGCGAGCGGATTGCTCCCGCCGTGGCCGCAGCCGGCCAGCCCAGGCCGTTGGCTGGTTCGGGACGAGTGGCCACTGCCCAGAACTCCACCAAAACCTGCGCAGTGATGAACACAGTTTCCTCGCGCGCGATCAGTTGTTCGATGGCCGCCTCCGCGACGCCCTGCTCGGGGCTCTGTGCATCTGCCAGTCGCAGGAGCACGTTGGTATCGAGGAGCCAGCTCATCAATCGTAGAGGTTTTCCCGGCGCAACGCTTCGACCGGGATGGCAGGCCCTCTACGCCTGGGCAACCGGGCCACCCAATCACGGAACGTGCGAGCCCGCGCACCCGGCGATAGGGTTCCCCAGAGGGGGTTACCTTCGGGAATCAGGCGCAGGATCTGCCCTTCATGTTCCAGCCGGAACCGGGCATGGGGACCGGCGCCCAGGACACCAGCGGGGATCTCAAGTTCGCCGCTTGCGTTTGTTTCCAGGATCGTGGGCTCGGTCATGATTCCTGCCTACAGGCTAGCACGGCTCGGTTTGGCCTCCGCTCCCCCGTCCTGTCCGCATCGCGCCAAATTCGGGATAAGATTCGGGATAAAACAGGGTTGGAAGTCATCGACATGACCAACATTCATGCACCTTCGACGGTCACGTATTGCAGCCGGAAGAGGGATCTTCCTTAGAGCCCAACAGACGATACCCTCTGACCGTGGAGGACGCGCCCGCCACCGCCGAACCCACCAGCGCACCATACCCGCTTGCGGCCGTCGCGGCCCAGGCTACTGACCTGGGTGGATCAAGCAGCAGCAAAAGAAGGTGACCGAACAGGAGCGCGAAACACCCCGCGAGTACCTCGACCGCGAAAGCCATTACGTATGGGGAAAGCGCTATCTGCTCAAAGTGATCGAGAAGGACGCGGCCCCGGCAGTGGAGCTAAAGCACAACCGCATGCTTCTTCAGACTCGCCCCGCCACTGGAGAAGACAGGAAACAAGCCATCCTCGACGAATGGTATCGCGCGCAACTCAAAGCCGCCGTCCCGGCCCTGATCGCCAAGTGGGAGCCACTCATGGGCGTGAAAGTGGAGCGGTTCTTCGTCCAGCGGATGAAAACGAAATGGGGCAGTTGCAGCCGCGGCTCCGCCAGCATCCGGCTCAATACGGATTTGGCCAAGAAACCACGGGAATGCCTCGAATACATCGTCGTGCACGAAATCGCCCACCTCCTGGAACCCACTCACAACAGCCGCTTCATCGCCATGATGGATCTCTTCATGCCCCAATGGCGATTTTGTCGGGAAGCCCTGAATCGCCTACCCGTCAGGCATGAGACTTGGGGGTACTGACGCGATTCACGCGCCGGACTTGGGTCCACTCGCCGGGTTACCCTAAGGAAGACACAGATAGAGGTGGTCGATGACGATTATCTTAAAGCCTGAACAAGAACAGGTACTCATCGAAGCAATCAAATCCGGGCTGGCTCACACTACTGACGAGGCACTCGATCAGGCGTTGGATGCTCTGCGCGGGCGTCTACCTCGACCCGTTGACGAATCCGTAGCCGCAGCCGCACGGCGGCTGGCAACGTTCGGGAAGCGTAATGGCCTTTCACTCGGCGGGTTAACGGTTAAGGACCTGCTCCGCGAGAGCAGACCGTGAGCCGTTTCGTCCTGGATGCTTCGATCGTCCTGACCTGGTGTTTTCCTGATGAAGAAGCGGAAAAAGCGCAGGAGATTTCAGAGCGGATCGCTAGTGGCGAAGGAGCAACTGTCCCTGCGTTCTGGAGGCATGAGGTTCTGAACGCGCTCCTGGTGGGTGAAAAACGAAAGCGCCTTACGCCCGAATTAACTCGAGCGTTTATCAGTGACTTGGACCGTTTGCCGGTGGCTGCCGATGATCGGACAACTTCGTCGATCGTGTTTGATACAACGCAATCGTTGTGCCGCAAACACGGCTGACGGTGTACGATGCTGCTTATCTCGAAATCGCTTTACGTGACGGTTGCCCCCTGGCGACCGTCGATGAGGATTTGCGGCGCGGGGCGATCACGGAAGGCGTCCAGGTGCTCTGACCGATCTTTTCCATAGGTCATGAGGGCAAACGGCATGTGGCTGGCTCGCTCGGTCACGCCTTACGCGACCCTTTGTTTCCTAGCCCTTCAGGCACTTGCCTCCGCTCCCACGATGCCGCCGTTTCCTTCGTGCGACCTCTGGTATTGGAACCCGCAATCCGGCTAGGCCGCGGGCGAACTGGGTTCTCAGAAAATTACAAATGGAGGCTCCCGTAAAGCATTGATTCTATGCGAGGCGGTGGGTTCGTTTCGTTCTGGGGGAATTTTCATGGCCGGGGTGGCCTGCTCGCCCGTTTCGTATATTCTCTGTGCCGACTGGGTGCCGGATTACGGTCCGTGATACAGTGATGGTTTCCTCTACGATGTCCGTGCAAATATTCCTTCAAGGCAAGCTCCTCGGGATCGACGAGTTCCTGCTCGCGCCCTCCGAAAAGGACCACGACAAGGTCTTCACCGGGCGCTCGCACTGGATCAGTCTGCTCAGCGAGGTCCTGCCTCGGGCGCTGCTCGCCGAACTGGGTTTGGCGAAAATCCTGCTGGGGTCGAGCGGCGGGGGCCAGTTCCTGGTCGTGCTGCCCGAGGAGTCCCGCCCCGCGGCCGAGCCGTTCCTTCAAGCCGCCGCCGAGGAGATCGCCCATCTGAGTGACGGCTCGTTGAAACTGCTCTGGAGCGTGACCGAAAACCTGGGCGACTGGAGCGATGTTCGTCGCCGCCTGAGCGAGCAGATGGACCATCGCCGCGGCACGCCGGGCTTCGAGGCCGCGCCCGCGGCGCCGAGCGGAGTCTCGCAAGAGTACTTCGCCGACCAGCTCGGCATGCGGCTAAGGGACGCCGAGTCCACCGGATGGTTCCCGGAAACCCCGGGCCGCATCCACATCGGGGAAGGGAAGCACGTCTGGAGCCTGTCGGGCGCAGCCGAAGCGCTCCCCTTTGCGCGCCACGCCGCTCCGAGCGACGATGGCCGCGCGCCGGCTTCGACCAAATCTCTGGCCCACCGCGCGATGGGCCTCCATACCTGGGGCGTCCTTCGCGGCGACGTCGATAACTTCGGCATCCGCATCCGCCGCGCCCAGACCATCGAAGAACACATCCAGCTCTCGGTAATGTTTAAGCAATTCTTCGCTGGCGAGCTGGAAGTCCTGTGCTCGATGCCCGAGTTCTGGCGCAAGGTAACGGTGATTTACTCGGGCGGTGACGACTTCGCCGTGTACGGCGCGTGGGACGCCTTGATCGGCCTGGCCCGCGAGCTGGAGCGCCTGTTTCATCGCTTCGCCGAGGCGAACCTCAAGGATTTCGCCGGGCCCGAGGGCAAGACCATCAGCATGGCGCTGGCCATGGCGCCGGCGGCGGACGCGTCGCTGGGATCGGTTTTTGAGGAAGCGGGCCGGCGGCTGGAAGTCGCGAAGTCGTCGGATAAGGATTGCATCTGGCTGCTGGGCCGGACGCTCGAATGGAAGCAGTTTGCCGAATCGGCGGACTTGAAAGACTCGCTGATGCGCATGATTGCCGAATTCGGCTGCTCCCCGCAGTACCTGCGCGATCTGTGCGGCATCTATCGCGAGACTCAAGCCAAGATGTCGAAGCGCCAGGCCCGGCGCACGGGAGGCGAGCGGCCGTGGCGTTATCATCGCCGCATCCGGCGCATTCTGGGCGCGGCCCGGCCGGCTTCCGGTCCCGGTCGCGGCGATTTTCAAAAGGCGCGTACCGGTCTCATCGCCGAGCTGATCGGCCGCAGCGCCGTAACCGTGAAGTTGCGACCCGCGGGTCGTGTGGCGCTAGAATGGGCGAGGCTGTCGGCGGAGTAGTAGGAAGGAATTATGCCAGACGAAGAAGTCCAAGCAGAGGCAACGGTACAGGAAACACCGCAAGCGGAGCCAACCAAAACGGAGCCACCTAAGCAGGAGGCTCAGAAGCCCCAGGCCCAGAAGCGCGAGGATCGGCCTCCGCGTCCGCCTGGTGGAGACAATCGTGGAGGCCGGGGTCCCGGTCCCGATCGGGGTCGCGACGATCGCCGCGGGGATAATCGTGGGGATCGTGGCCCACGTCCAACTGGCGGCGGGCGCCCTTTCGAGGGTCCGCCGGAGATCGAGCTGGAAAAACTGATCTCGGACAGCCTGTACCTTGACAACCACGCTCACGCGGTGGTGGCGCGGATGCGGGACATGGATTCCGGCACCAAGAGCCAGTTGCGGCGCCTATACAACGCCGTGCGGCGCGCCGTCCGGGCTCCGGAGAGCGAGCGCCAGCACCAGTTCGTTATGCTGCGCGCGCGCCTGGCATACACCACGGCGCGTCACTCGTTGCGGAGCTTGGATGCACTGGAGCGGCTTCTGTTGCAGGTGACGCGCAGGAACGACGCCCGCGGTTACGAGCGATTCAAAGATCTGTTCGAGGCCATCGTTGCTTACAATGAGTAGGCCTATAACGAATAAAAGAGGACTATGAGCACGCATACCGCTCAAACGCAGTTGCAGTTGATTGGGAAGCTTCTT